>JAPDJB010000067.1 GCA_029259285.1 Candidatus Bathyarchaeota archaeon
GTTTAAGCTCCTCACCAGCCTCTTGAACTATCCCCCTCCATCTCTCCAGCTCCCCCTCAGCCTCCTCCAGCTCCCCTCTAAGCCTCTCAAGGTCGTCATTTAAGCGGCTGAGCTCCTCCTCAAGCTCTATAACCCGACTCCAGGCCAGCTCTCCCTGTAGGAATTCAAGCCGCCTCCTAAGCCTCCGCTTCTCCATCAGCCGTTCATACTGCTCCCTCCAGTGTCCCAGGGTTTCCTTAGCCCTCTCCAATAGGTCTCTGACATTCTCCTCCTCGGCCAATATACCCCTAAGCCGCCTCCGTGCCTCCAACACATCAGCCCTGAAGGATTCATAGCCGACGGCCCGCTCCAGGATTCTCAGCCTCTCCTGAGGCGTGACGCTGGCGAAGACCTCAGCCATATTCTGATGCATCACGATCAGCATATTATCAGGGTCGAAGCCCAATCCCTTGAGGAGATCTAAAACCTCCCCCTTCGCTATGCTCCTCCCATTCACTTCGAACCAGTAGCGTCCATCCCGCCTCAGGTTTCGGGTCAATGTTACCTCATCCATCTCGAATTGGGGTAGAGGTCTACGGCCTCCACGTCGAGTATTATCGAGGATGAGTGTCACCCTCGCCCTCTCCTCCCCCCATCGGATGAGATCGCTAAGCCGTTTGGATCGCTCGGTGTAGGTCTCACCCAGGGCCACGCAGATGCCCAGCAGCAGGCTCGACTTCCCAGAGCCATTCGGGCCGCAGACGACGTTGACACCTGGCTTTAGGGGGACTCTGGCGTATTCATAGGACATGAAGTTCTCTAGGATCACCTCTCGGATCAGCATCGGCTCCTCGAACCCTAAGCAAATACCTTGACATCTCATTTAAACCTACTCGGAGCGCCTTCCAACGGGAAGAGGCGGTTTCCAAGGCCGAAGTCGAGAGGTCTCCCCCCGATTTTAGCTGTCTTCATCATAGAGGGGGTATAGACTCAGCCAATTTTAATAGATGCGAGATAATCCAGGGGAAGACTTAACCATCGGACTGAGGAGAATCCATGAGATGTCTGAGGAGGCTTTGAGGATACATCGTGAAGCCATCGTCGTCGACACCCACTGCGACACCCTCCTCAGGGTTCTACCCCCACTAGGAAGTGGGAGGAGGGCGACGAGACTTGGAGAGCGTTCGAGGGAGGGGCATATAGACCTACCGAGGCTTAAGGAGGGGGGTGTCGACTGCCAGGTCTTCGCCATCTACACCGGCTTTAGGCCAAATCCCCCAGACGCCCTCTTAAGGGCGCTCCAGCTGGTGACGGCCTTTGAGAGGGAATGCGATGAGAATGAGGAGCTGGTTAAGGCTGAGAGCTATAGAGATATAATGAGGGCGGTGGAGGAGGGGAAGGTGGCAGGCCTCCTCTCCCTGGAGGGGGCTGAACCCCTAATGGGAGATCCAAAGATGATATGGATCTTCCACCGCCTTGGGGTGCGCATGATCAGCTTAACCTGGAATTGGAGAAACCCCTTCGCCGACGGCCTTGCGGCTTCAAGGGCTGAGAGCAGGTTGACGGAGCTGGGCGTAGAGGCCATAAAGGAGATGGAGAGGCTTGGCATCATCCTAGACGTCTCACATCTAAGCGACAGCTGCTTCTGGGATGTAGTTGAGGTAGCCGAGAAGCCCTTCATAGCCTCCCACTCCAATTGTCGAGCCCTCTGCGATCATCCGCGAAACCTCACCGACGACATGATCAAGGCCATCGCGGATCACGGCGGAGTCATAGGCATGAACTTCGCCCCCATGTTCATCCATAGGGAGAAAGCCACCTTAGAGAGGCTGATAGACCATATAGATCATGTGGTGGAGGTTGCGGGCATAGACCACGTCGGCCTAGGCTCAGACTTCGACGGCATCGGATCGACGCCTGAAGGCCTTGAAGACGTCTCCAAAATCCCAGGGATCACCGAGGAGCTTCTAAGGAGGGGATACTCCGAGGAGGAGATTAGAAAGATCCTAGGTGAAAACCATCTGAGGATCTTTAGGGAGATCATAGGCTAATAGCTATCCCTTTTTCTGGTTCATGGATTTGAAATACGTTTTACTATTCCATAAAAGTGTAATATATTCGAGATCGCCCAACTCTGGGATGAAGGATAGAATCCTAGGTGGAGGACGCTGCGGAAAAGAGGGCGAATACGTCATCACCATCTATAAGAGGAGCTCCGACGGCTCGATGATCTATAAGGTTAAGAGGATTAAGAAGTGACCTCAACCTTTTTTAAAAGACCTCCCATATTTCCCTCTCGGTGTCCAGATTTGGTTGAGGCCTCCAGTTTTAAGGGTAGAGACGTCGTCTCGATGCTCGACTTCAACAGGGAGGAGATAGACTTCATACTCGATAGGGCGTCGGAGATGAAGCCCCTCGCCGAGAGGGGGTCAGACCTCTTGAGGGGGCGTATCCTGGCAACCCTCTTCTTCGAGCCTAGCACGAGGACGAGGCTCAGCTTCGAGGCCGCCATGCACAGGCTGGGTGGAGGGGTGATAGGCTTCGCTCAGCCAGGTGTCTCCTCCATAGCTAAGGGTGAAAGCTTTGAGGATACCATTAGAACGGTGGAGAATTACGCCGACGTCATCGTCGTGAGACATCCAGAGGAAGACTCAGCCGTCAGAGCCGCTAAGGTGGCTGAGATTCCGGTGATCAACGCTGGTTCAGGCCCCTGGGAGCATCCAACCCAGGCGCTATTAGACCTCCACACCATCAGGGAGGCAAAGGGGAAGATCGACGGCCTAAACATAGCCCTAGTGGGAGACCTCCTCTACGGGAGAACCGTCCACTCACTAGCCTTCGCCCTCGCCAACTATGATGTGAAACTCTACCTAGTATCGCCGCCGCAGCTGAAGATGCGTCGAGACGTCCTCGAGAAGGTGGAGGGACATCTCAACTATGTGGAGACTGGCGATCTCAAGTCGATACTTCCAGAGCTGGATGTCCTCTACGTCACCAGGGTTCAGAAGGAGAGATTTCCAAGGCCTGAGGACTATGAAGCCGTTAAGGATGCCTACAGGATCGATAGGGAGATGCTACGCGATGCGAGGGAGGATCTCATCGTGATGCACCCTCTACCTCGGGTGACGGAGATAGCAACAGACGTCGATGAGACGCCGCATGCATGGTACTTCAGACAGGTTAGACATGGCCTCTATGTGAGGATGGCGCTTCTAGCCCTGGTTCTAGGAGCACTCTAGTCTCGATTCCCCCTTTCAAGGCGGAGGAAGATTTCTCTTAGACGTCTCCATCGATCATCTCCCGAGTCCTCATATACGATTCTGAAGGCGTCTGGAACCCTATATACATAGATTCTATGGGTTCCATAGGAGTAGTGATCTGGGTATCCACCCTTCACGGTTCTCCATCCCCTAATCGGGAAGTCATGGCTTACAACCCTGGCTCCAGGTCTCAGCTCCTCCTCTAATTTAGGCCTCAGCTTGGAGTTCCCAGAGGTTGTGAGGTAGAGGGTGACGATGGAGGCCTCCCGCAGATCTGCGAGGAAGAGGTTCCCGTTCACCACCTCTATTCGGCCTTCAAGCCCCCTCTCCCTCACCCTTCTCATGATGGATTCACACATTGAGGCGTTAAGCTCATAGCCTACGGCCTTCTTCACCCCGAACTCCTCCACGGCTGTGAAGAGGATTCTTCCATCTCCGCATCCGAGGTCATAGACAACATCATCCTCCCCAGCCTCAGCCAGCTCAAGCATACGTCTAACAACCTGAATCGGCGTTGGGACGTAGGGGGCGACACTCGATGGGAGAGGCCCCCACCTATATGACCACCTCTCCTGAGCAGAACTCATACGCCTATCTCCACCATCCATGGATAAGCCTCCAAGGGATCGTGATCGAAGCCCTAAGATACGCCCTTCGATCCCTCATTCCTCATCCTCAGCTTTACGATCCAGCTTGATGAGATCCCCTATAGTCACCTCTGGTGGCTTACCCACCCCGATTATGGTGGGAGACGTGGTCTCAGGGGTTAGAACCTCTATCCTCAACACCCTCCTCAACTTCTCGGCGAGGCGTCTATCGGGTATTAGCTCCTCTCGCTCCAGCTTCCTTATCACCGAGGCCTTCTCCCCCAGCTTCATCCCCAGCTCCTCTTGGGTGAGGCCGAGGCGCTCCCTCGCCCGCCTAATGAGGTCGCCATAGCCCTCGACGGGTTGGAGGCGCTCCACCTCCTCCAATAGGTCAGCCCTCCTCCGCCTTTTAGGCCTCGATGGTGGAGGCCTCCACTCGGTTCCGAATCTGGCGCATTCAGGGCAGACCATCATCTTGGCGCCCTCGATAACCCGATATATCGGCTCACCCCTAATGGGCTTCCCGCAGACCTCACATCGCATCTCTAAAGGCCCATTTAGGATGGGAGAGACCCCTTATAAATGCTCAACCCTTTAAATCGGCGATGATAAGCGACCTGGAGAGAGTTAGAGCCATAGCAGACTATCAATTTGGCCCAGGAGCCGGTGAGGCATTATTCCCCGAGGAGGTTTCGATCAGATATTCGAAGACGACGGGGAGGATTAGGCACATATACCTCGGTGAGACGCTGCTCGCATCGGTGAGACCCTCAGATGGATTTCTAACCCTCACCATAGCTGGAGCTGAACGATTAGTGGCTAGGCTTCATAAGCCAAGATTCATCGTCGTCGTCTCGGATGTCGCAGCCCCAATGGTCTCCAGGGGGAGAAGCGTCTTCGCCAAGCATGTCATCGAGGCTTCACCTGAGATCAGACCTGGAGATGAGGTAGTCGTCTTAGATAAAGAGGGGAGGGTCATAGCCGTTGGTAGGGCTCTCCTAGGCGGCGTGGAGATGCTCTCCTTCGATGTCGGCGTAGCCGTCAGGGTTAGGAGATGTAGGCTTAGAGATCGGTGAGGGCCTCATACTTCTCATATAGCTTCTTCTTCCTTCTCAGGGAGCCATCCCTGAAGTGGACGATCCTTGTGACGGCGTCATTCGCCTTCTCTATCTCCCTCGCCTCATCAGCCAGAATCGCAGCCCAGCGCATCAGTTCATGGGCGGCGGCCACTATGGGTATATAGCGCTCCCGCTCCTTAACCTTGAAGCATCCCTCCGTTGAGAGGGCTGCCACTCTACGGGCCATCTCGAAGCTGGCCATCGCCTTCGCATAGGCGTAGGGGTTGTTTAGGCCGCTCATCTTCAATGCCCTCTCCTTCGTTACGCGCACCCTCGGCAATTCAGGCTGCTCTCCGGCCTCGATCTGCCTGATCACCCTATCCAGCTCCATGTGAACCAGCCTCAGGACGCCGGTCACCGCCAGCACCCTCAGGACGTCGCTGTTGAAGAGGGCCATCTCGATGGGGTCTAGGAACTCCCTCCGTGCCCCTATCATCGAGTCGGCGTAGATGAGGATGTAGCCAAATCCCCCCTCCGCGAGTTCATCGGCGATCTTCTTCGTAGGCTCATCGGAGACTATGATGACGGGCTTACCCGTCTCCCTGAGCAGCTCCCTCGCCTCCTTTGGGCCTGGCAGCGCAGCGTTGGGTGAGACGACGACGTATAGGTCTGAGGGGATCGTGGCGGCGAGCTTCGCCGCCTCCACGGCCTCCTCCTCATCCATCTTACAGCCCGTTGAGACAACCCTAACGGATAGCCCCCTCCTAGAAGACCGCTCATCTAGGAGGGCCTCTATGAGATTGGAGACTCCTAGGAATCCGATCTTGAGGAAGGTAACCCCAACCATCTCCTCACTCCCCTAATAATTCTCAATAAAACTATTAATTTCTCTCCCTTCATAAGATATTTGGAGGGTTGAAGATATGAGTCTCCCCTCTAATATAGAGATCGCTCAGAGCGCTGAGCTGAGGCCCATAACCGAGGTGGCCGCGAAGGTCGGCCTCTCGGAGGATGACCTAGAGCTATATGGGAGATATAAGGCGAAGGTGAGCCTAGAGATTCTGAGGCGGCTAGAGGATCGCCCTGATGGAAGGCTTATCGTGGTCTCAGCCATCGTCCCCACGAGGGGTGGAGAGGGGAAGACGACGACTAGCATAGGGTTGTCGCAGGCCCTATGGAAGGTTGGGGCGAAGAACATCGTCGTCTTGAGGCAGCCCTCCCTCGGCCCCGTCTTCGGCATAAAGGGAGGTGCCTGCGGCGGCGGCTACGCCCAGGTGCTGCCGATGGAAGACATCAACATCCACTTCACCGGAGACCTTCATGCCATCACCATGGCCCACAACCTATTGACATCGATGATGGAGAATCACATCTACAGGGGGAACCAGCTCAGGATCAACATTCACAGCATACAGTGGAAGAGGGTGCTGGACATCGAGAGCCGCTTCCTCAGGCACATCGTCGTCGGCCTAGGCGGGGAGAGGGGGGGAATACCCTATGAGAGCGGCTTCGAGATCACAACGGCCTCAGAGATCGCTGCGATCCACGCCCTCGCCCTCGACCTCATGGACTTGAAGCGGAGGATGGGTGAGATCACCGTCGCTTACAACGTCGACGGCGAACCAGTGAAGGCTAAAGACTTGAAGGCTGAGGGGGCGATGGCGATACTGATGAAGGATGCCATAAAGCCGAATCTGGTTCAGACGATTGAGCATACCCCCGCCTTCGTCCATGGAGGCCCCTTCGCCAACATCGCCCATGGATGTCCAAGCCTCGTCGCCATAAAGATGGCGTTGAAGCTGGCTGACTACGTCGTCGTCGAGCCAGGCTTCGGAGCAGACCTCGGATTGGAGAAGTTCTGCGACATCACCTGCAGGGTTGGAGACCTCAAACCCGATCTCGTCGTCCTCGTCGCCACCGCCAAGGCGTTGAAGAGGCAGGGAGGCCTGAAGCGTAGGGAGTTGAAGACCCCGAATCCCGAGGCCGTTGAGAAGGGGCTTCCGGTTCTCGGGAAGGAGATCGAGAACGTCAAACTCTTCGGCCTCATACCCGTCGTCTGCATAAACCGCTTCCCCTTCGACACCGATGAGGAGCTTCAAGTTATCATGGACTACTGCAAGGAGCAGGGAGTCCCAGCAGCCATATCGGAGGTGGCGGCGAAGGGCGGGGAGGGAGGCGTCGAGCTGGCTAGGAAGGTGCTACATGAATTGGAGACGAAGAAGTCGGACTTCAGATGCCTCTACCCACTGGATATGCCCTTAGAGGAGAAGATTAGAACCATAGCCACAAGGGTCTATGGGGTCTCAGACATCGAACTCCAGCCCGAGGCGAGGAAGGCCTTGAGGCGCATAAAGAAGCTAGGCCTGGAGGAGATGCCGGTTAACATGGCTAAGACAAACCTATCGCTGACGGATGACGAGCGGATTAAGGGACTGCCCCCAGAGGGCTATGTATTGAGGATCACAAATCTAAGGCCGATGACGGGAGCAGGCTTCATAGTCGCCTACTGCGGCGAGATAAACACCATGCCCGCACTGCCGACGCATCCGGCAGCTGAGCGTATGGACATCGATGAGAAGGGGCGGATAACAGGCCTCATATGAGGTGTCAGGGATGGCGGTGATACTCGACGGGAGGAAGGCCTCCGCCGAGCTGCTCCAGGAGTTGAAGGAGAGGGTTGAGAAACTGAAGGAGAGGGGGGTGACCCCCTCACTGGCTTTAGTCCTCGTCGGCATGGATGAGGGATCAAGGCGATATGTGAAGATGAAGGCTAGGAGATGTAGGAAGGTTGGAGTCGAGGCCACGGTGCATCATCTACCCGAAGCCACCACTGAGGAGGTCGTCTCCCTCGTCGAGAAACTCGGTGGGGATCCGTCGATCCACGGCGTCATGGTTCAGCTCCCCCTCCCAGAGGGCGTCGATGAGGATGAGGTGTTGGCGGCTATACCACCGGAGAAGGATGTCGACGGCCTCACCAATGAGACTCTAGGCAGGCTATTGAGGGGTGAGGACTGCTATCCGCCAGCTGGGGTGGGAGCCATAATAGAGCTGCTGGAGAGATACGATGTGGAATACGCCGACAGGCATTGGGTCATCGTCGGCCTCAGCGACATCGTTGGGAAACCCCTCGCAGCCCTATTGATGAGCAGAGGCATATCAGTGACCTGTGTGAGGGCCGATCACCCAAGGCTGAGCGATTATACGAGGATGGGGGATATGCTCGTCGTAGACATAGGCCGTAAATGGGCTGTGGGGGCTGATATGGTCAAGCCTGGAGCCGTCGTCATCGACAACGGGAACAACTATGAGGATGGGAAGGTCTATGGAGACGTAGACTTCGAAGCTGTGAAAGAGGTGACCTCAGCCATCACCCCCGTCCCAGGCGGCGTCGGGCCGATGCTCATAGCAAACCTCATAAAGAACACGGTGGAGGCCGCCGAGGCCTCAACCTAATTTTTTGGAGGAGACTGAGATGGCTAGGGCCCCCTCCAGGAAGCTGAGGAGGATGATGAAGCAGATGGGGTTGAAGATGGACACCCTCAATGATATAGAGGAGGTCATCCTGAGGGGTGGAGATAGGGAGATCATCATCGAGCAGCCCCTCGTCACCCTCCTAGATATGAAGGGTGAACACATCTACCAGATCACAGGGGGAAGAGTTAAGGAGCGGAAGCCGGAGCGGAGGCAGATACCAGAGGAAGACATCCTCCTCGTGGCCCAGCAAGCCGGCGTCAGCCTGGAGGAGGCCCGAAGGGCGCTTGAAGAGGCGGAGGGAGACCTGGCGAAGGCGATATTGATGCTGAAGACGGGGTAGAGAGCGGACTTGCTCACGGTTAGATATCGGGGGGGCATCGTTGTCGAGTATGGATGCGACGCCGTCACCCTCGACCCAACGGGGCTGACACCTCATCCAGCCTTTATCTCCCACGCCCACGCAGATCACTCAGCAGCCTTCAAACATCCAGATATATGGAAGGGCTCGACGGAGGAGACGAGGAGGCTCGTCGAGGCCCTGGGATGGGGCAGAGGCCAGAACTGGAGGAAGATCAGGGCGGGAAGCTCCCTATGTGTAGGGGAGATAGAGGTTAGAGGCCATAACGCGGGGCATGTCCTAGGCTCCCTCCTATTAGAGGCCATAACCCCTGAGGGGACGGTTCTCTATACGGGGGACTTCAACGTCGGAGACTCCTACACCATGGAGGCCGCTGAACCTGTGGAGTGCGACATCCTCGTCGTAGAGACCACCTTCGCCTCACCCCTCTTCAGCTTCCCCTCAAGGCGGGAAGTGGCTCTCGATATGGTGAAGTGGGCCGTCTTCGACGTTATACCGAGGGGGAGGACACCGGCCTTCAGAACAGACCCAATAGGGAATGCACAGGAGATCATCTCCATCTTCAACCGCTACACAAACCTCCCAGTTCTCACCCTCGGAAGCGTCACAAGGGCCAGCGATGTCTACAAGGCCTACGGCTTCAAGCTCGAATACATCGATGCGAGAAGCGATGAGGGGGAGGAGCTCCTAGAGGATGGCCGATGCATCCTCATCGCCCCCAAGGGCTCTAAGCTATCCTCGGAACGCCTTGAACCTGCCCTCGCATCGGGGTGGGCGGCCATAATGAGGGGGAGAAGCAGTAGGCCCTTCCCCCTCAGCGACCACTCAGACTTCAAAGGCGTACTACGCTTCATAAGGGGGTGTAGGCCGAAGAAGGTGTTAACCTTCCATGGGACAGCCCTATCGAGAGGATTCCCGGAATACCTGAGGAGGAAGCTGGGCATAGAGGCATATCCCCTAACAGCTCGGGGGGAGGGCGTAAGGCTGAGGCCTAGAAGCGAGGAGAGGATCAAGAGATGCTGCGAGCAGATACTCCTCGAGATGCGATCAGGCTTCATCTACAGACCAAGCTGGCTGATGAGAGCCATGGCCCTAAGGGGATACAGCAGAGACGAAACCCAGGAGGCCATTAGGAGGCTGGTGGAGAGGGGCATCCTAAGAGAGGATGAGGAAGGAGTAAAAATAGCTCAGTGAAGTATCAACTTCTCCTATATATGCTACGACGATGACAAACCGTCAGCAGGAAAACCACTTTATCTCTAATGGTATAAAGAACTCTGTAATCACCAACCCTAAGAGAATAGATGCCCCTTAAATCCCCCAATAAGGCTTTACCAAGAAAGGGATTCTCCCTCAACAATTTAATCTTATCAAAAATTCTTCTCCTAACAACACTATCTAATTCTCTGAATCTCCTCTCAAATTTATTAGTATACTTAATCTCATATTCTTCCTTCTCATCCACAATTAATCTTTAAATGTTGAGCCTACTTAAAAAGGAATCGATTGCATCTATAACAGACATCGATAGAACCATGAGTATACATACTAAGACATTTTGCTAGTGATTTTATCCAAATTTAAATGAGATTTAAATAAAAGTGGTGAGTAATCCCTTAATTGTCTCAAGAAAGTTAGATCATCTAAGAGGAGTGATATCAATATTAAATCATCTAAGGGAAGGAGCATCCATCAATTCTGAAAGCGATTTAACTTTGCCTTCCTTTATCTCCTTTAGGGCTTCCTTTAAATCCTCCATCAATTCCTCATCCTGCATAACCTCTAAGGTCTCGACGAGCTCCTCCATCAAATTGATCGCCCTCTCCAGCAGCTTCCTCTCCTCCGTTGTCAGCAAGGCCTTAGACATCAAGGGATACTCCCACTGTGTCTTTTCTAAAACTTTCTATTTAGGGAAGACAAGAAAAAAGTAGTTAGGCCTCTTTGAAGCGTTCCTCCAGCTTCTTCAGCACGAGGGGGAGCGTCGTATACTCCATCGCCTGGGGGCCGAGTCTCGCAGGCTCGAATTCACCCATGCGCCTCAGGGCCGAGGCCAGTTCCAGGGCCTCCCTCCTTGCGAGGTCGAAGGCTGGATCGGCCAGGAGATCGTTGATGAGGGGCCTCCCATCGTCATCGGAGACCAGCTTCCCATCCGCAACCTGTATGCCTAAGGCGACGATCCTCGGTGGGCCGTCGAAGACTGTGCATCGACTATCCTTTAGGCCGACGGGCATCAGCGGCCCCCAGTGGCTTCCACGCATCCATCCCGAGACGAGGTATGTATGCAGCAGAGGCGCAAGTATCTCGCCGAGGGCTGGGAATCCGCTTTGCGCTCTGACGAGGCAGACGGGGTCGTCTTTGCCTACGTATTTGCCTGCGATGAGGGAGAGCTTAGTTGTGCTGGAGACCGCCGCGATCTCCCCGTCTAAGGCTCTGCGAACCCTCCAGACGATGTATCTCTCCGTCGTCCCTATGAGGGCCAGAAGCATATACGCCTCCTCGGGGGTCTTGAGGGTGACGACCCTGTTCCCTATGGCGTCTAAGACCTCGAATTCGAAGCCGTCGACCATCCTTGGATCGATGACGAGGCCGGCTGTGTTGAAGGGGTCTGCGAACACCTTGTATAGGAGGTAGTTGAAGGCTGATGGCTCGGTTTTATCGGCGGCGAAGACGACTATGGGGTCGCTGGGACGCTCCTCAAACTCCATCTCAGCGACTCCAGGCCCCAGACCCCTGACATTTCCGCTGAAGGCATCCTTCAACAAGTCTTGACCAGCACCATAGAGCTTCAAAGCCTTAGCCTTCTCAGCCGCCGCCTTAAAGGTCTCCCATGCGAGGCCGTGAACCTCCTCATTATCCACGCCCTTGAAATGGGTCATCAGAAGCTCCAGGTCGTCTCCGGCGTTGAAGACGTAGTAGCTGTTTATGATGCCCGTCTCGACGCCCTCAGCCAGCTTCCTCTCAGCCAGCTCCATGAGAGGCTTAGGGACGATGGAGTGTCCAGCCAGGCTCCCTATGTCAGCCTTAATTATGGAGACCGTCGTCTTCATCAATCCAGGGACACCTCAGAGATATTCATCCCAGCCCTTTAAACCTGTTTAGGTGGGCGGCCCCCTCAGAGTCCACTCTGGAACCCTGGCATCTGGAATAGAGTCAGCCCTCGGCAGATAGGGTTTTATATCTATGATCGGTGAATCCTTGAAGGCGTCGAGACCTCTAACCCTAAGCCTGCAATCCTTGAGGCTGAGGAGTTCCACCACTGACAGCCCTATGGGATTTGGCCTTGAGGGGCTTCTGCAGGCGAAGACCCCTGTGAGGGGCGCTCCCTCATGCCTTCTGGGTATGACCCTCAGCGTCCTCCGATGCTTCTCATCGTCTCTTAGGTGCATCCAGTAGAGGATGATTATATGTGAATAGGCTTCGAGGCCGAGGAGTCCGTCGCAGTATTCGGGGTATATCCTTATGGTTGACTCATCTCCTCTGACGGCCTCGACGAAGCCTATGAACCAGACCTCACCCCGCATCCTGGACGCCTCTCCCCTATCTTGATTAGGTGAGGAGAAGACTTTAATCCTCCCTCGGCTTCGTCCTCTGGATTAGTTGGTGGGTCGATGAAGAGCCTACGCCACAACGGCGTCCTCATCCCCCCAAGATACGAGGGCAAGGGCCTCACCATCAAGGTGAGGGGGAAGACCATAAGGCTGACGCCTGAGCAGGAGGAGATGGCCGTAGCCTGGGTGAAGAAGCTTGGAACCCCCTATGCCGAGGATCCCGTCTTCGCAGAGAACTTCCATAGAGACTTCTCGAAGAAGCTGGGAATAGAGGTGAAGCCTGGAGACGTAGACTTCTCAGAGGTCATCAGATACGTGGAGGAGGAGAGACGGCGCAGGGAGAGCCTCACCAAGGAGGAGCGGAAACGATTGGCTGAGGAACGTAAGAGATTGAGGGAGCTGAACAAGGAGCGCTACGGCTACGCCTGGGTCGACGGCGAACGGGTTGAGGTGGCCAACTACACGGTGGAGCCGAGCTGCATCTTCATAGGCAGAGGGGAGCATCCGCTGAGGGGTAGGTGGAAGGAGGGGCCACGGGAGGAGGACATAGAGCTGAACCTCTCACCAGACGCCCCGAGACCTCCGGGAAACTGGAAGGGGATCGTATGGAGGCCCGATGCCCTCTGGATAGCGAGGTGGAGGGATAAGCTGACGGGGAAGATGAAGTATGTATGGCTCTCAGAGTCCTCGGCCATAAAACAGCGGAGGGAGAAGGAGAAATTCGACAAGGCGAGGGAGCTGCGTAGAAACCTCGACAGGGTGAAGGCGCACATCTGGGAGAACCTTGAGTCCGAAGACCCCCTGAGACGTAGGATAGCGACTGTCTGCTACCTAATAGACCTATTGAAGATCAGGGTGGGAGACGAGAAAGACCCCGATGAGGCTGACACCGTTGGGGCCTCTACGCTGAGACCTGAGCATGTGAAGTTCAACGGCGACGGCACCGTCACCTTCGACTTCCTCGGAAAGGATGCCGTCCCCCACATCTTCAGGGTGAGACTCCCCGACAGGGTGATGAGGAACCTCAAGGAGTTCATAGCGGAAGCCGAGGGGCGGGGAACCACCATCTTCAACGGCGTAGACTCGAAGAGGGTGAGCAGCTTCCTCGACGAGGTGATGCCAGGCCTCTCAGCTAAGGTCTTCAGAACCTGCTACGCCTCGATGGCGACGGAGGAGAAGCTGGAGACGATGAAGGTCAGCCCCCAAGACCCAGACTACGTGAAGCGCTACGTGGCGACCCTGGCGAATCTCGAGGCGGCTAAGGTCTGCAACCATCGGAGAACCATACCTAAGACCTGGGCCTCATCCCTGGAGAGGAAGCGTCGACGCCTCGAGGAGCTGAAGAGAAGGGCGAAGGAGGCTGAGGAGAGCCTCAGACAGCGAATCAAGCTGTCTGAGGAGCGCTATAGGGAGAGGCTGAAAGCAATGGAGGAACGGCTGAAGACGATGGAGGAGCGACTTGAGGAGTATAGGCGCCAACTGGAGGAGAGGAGGGCGAAGGGGAGACCCGTGAAGACGATTAGGGAGAGAATCAAAAGGCAGAGAGAGATTATCAAGAGGCAGAGGGAGAGGATTAGGGCCTTAAAGGAGAGACATAGGGAGCGCATGGAGAAGTTGAGGGAGCAGCTGAGGGAGAGGAGACGGAGAGACCGTGAACGAATCGAGAAGCTGAGGCTTCAGATAGACATACAGCGGAGGACGAGGGACTACAACCTCAGAACCTCGCTTAAGAGCTACATAGACCCCCGCATCTACCTCCACTGGGGTAGAAGAGTCAACTACGACTGGAAGAATTACTATCCAAAGACCCTACAGCGTAAGTTCAGCTGGATAGAGGAGGATCTTTAAGGGCAGCTAGGGCTGCGGCTACCTGGCGATGATGATTCTACGCCCCTCCACCAAGGCTTGAGCCACCTTACGCCTCGCCTCATGTAGAAGCCTCCAGACGGTTCCCCTGGAAACCCCCATCCTAACCCCAGCCTCCTCCTGAGATAAGCCCTCAAGGTCGACGAGGCGGAGGGCCTCCACCTCCGCAGGTTCAAGGGCCACCGGCGGAGCCATCTCCATGGGGTGGGGTATGAGGGCCTCCAGGGGTGGGGGCTGACCTATATAGACGGGTATGGGAGATCGGCCCCTTCTTCCTCTCCGCCTTCTCCTCCCCCAGCCGTACATCGATGGATTTGAGCCTATAGCAATATTTATATTTTTGTGTGATAATGCACAAAATGGATGAGAGATGGGTTGGAGAGGTAGAGGTTGGATAGGCGGCTGGGGTTGGAGCGGCCCCTGGCCTGGCAGAGGCCCCTTCAGCTACCTGCCTCCATGGATGAGGCCTGGATGGCTCTTCGGCTTCGGCAGGGGATGGGGCCTACGCTGGTGGTGGGGCTACAACCCCTGGGTCTGCGCCAGATTTCCGTGGCTGCCGAGGTGGTGGTGGGCCTACCCAGGATACTGGGCCTACGGCGGCTACCCCTGGTATCTCAGATGGCCCTACACCTACCCCTATACGCCATACCCATACCCCTGGTGAGGGATGAGGCTTGACGGAGGAGAGGAAGCCCCCTAAGGGTGGATACCCCTACTATCCGCCCTGGCCCATGATGCCTCAGCCCTATCCCTATGGCTATCCGCCGATGGCCTTGACGGCTGAGGATGAGCTGAGGATGCTGGAGGCCTACAGGGATATGCTGCAGGCTCAGAGGGAGGCGCTGGAGAGGGAGATGGAGGCTATCGAGGAGCGGATCAACGAGCTGAGGGGGATGGTGGAGGAGGGGGCTCCAACCCCGCCGCAGCCACCCTATCCGGCGTGGGGTCCACCCTTTTTCTGGACGCCTCCATCCATGACGCCTGAGCAGGAGAGGATGACGCTGGAGCAGCAGGCTGAGGCCCTGGAGAGGCAGATAGAAGCGATTAAAAAGAGGTTGGAGGAGCTTAGGAAGGGGGAGAGTTGAAGATAGCGGTTTCCTCGACAGGTCCAACGCTGGAATCCCAGGTGGACCCCAGGTTTGGTAGATGCCCCTACTTCATCATCGTCGACACCGAATCCATGAGGTATGAGGCTGTGGAGAACGCCAGCATGGCCTCCCCAAGCGGCGCTGGCATAGGGGCTGCGAGGCTCATCGCCTCCCACGGCGTGGAGGCGGTCATAACCGGTAACGTCGGGCCAAACGCCCTCCAAGCTCTCTCAGCCGCGGGTATAAGGATCTACACGGGAGCCATGGGAACCGTTAGAGACACCATAGAGGCCTTCAAGGGTGGGAGGCTGAGGGAGGGAGTTGGCCCTGGGATGCCCTTCGGAGCTGGAATGGGTATGGGCAGGGGCATGGGCCTTGGCAGGGGTATGGGGAGGGGTAGAGGCATGGGCAGGGGTATGGGGATGGGATGGGGCTATCAGCCTCCACCATATCCATCATCAACCCCACCTCCACCGGCAGCTGGGATGTCGAGGGAGGAGGAGATAGAGGCCCTAACGAGGCAGTTGGAGGAGCTTGAGAGCAGGTTGAGGGATGTAAAGAGGCGTCTAAGGGAGCTGAGGGGGGAGCGGTGAGACTGGCCATACCAACGACGGATAGGAAGGGGCTGAGAAGCCATGTAGCAGCCGTCTTCGCCAGAGCCCCCACCTTCACCTACATCGACATCATCGACGAGGAGATCAGGAGGATTGAGGTGGAGGAGAATCCGGCGAGGAATTTGGAGCATGGGGCGGGCCCCATAGTTGCTAAGCTCCTGAAGGAGAGGGGTATAGACATCGTCGCCACGGATAGACTCGGCCCAGGGGCCTCAACCCTACTTGAGATGAGTGGAATAAAGTCTGTGAGAATCCCCTCTGGGATAAGGGTCTCAGAGGCCGTGAGGAGAGCCCTCGATGAGCTAAGGGATCAGGGCATCCTCCCCAATTAAGCTCCCTACCTTCTCAACTCATAGGAGCTCCTGGACGGCTCTCCATAGCTTCCTTATCTCCCCTGAAACCCCGCCTTCGGGTTCATACTCGACGATGGTTAAGCCCCTGAGCATCGCCTCCACGACGGCCGTGTCGAAGGGTATCATGGCGGCCACCTCAACACCCCTATCAGCGCAGAAGGCCCTAATCCTCTCAGCCATCTCCGGGTTGAGGTCATACTTGTTGACGGCCACCAAGGGCTGAACCCTGAAATACCTGAGGAGACCAAGAGCCCTCTCCATATCATGTAAACCAGACATGGAGGGCTCGGTGACGATGACGCCGAGGTCGACGCCGGTGACCGACGCTATGACGGGGCATCCAATCCCAGGGGCTCCATCGATGAGGATGAGGTCCAAACCCCTCTCCACGGCGACGGCACGAGCCCTCTCCCTCACGAGGGAGACCAATCTACCCGAGTTGGACTCACCTGGCAGTAGATCGGCGTGGCATAGGGGTCCAAAGCGGGTTTCGGAGACGTATAGATAGCCTGAGACCCTCGGCCTAAGCCTCGCAGCCCCAGTGGGGCAGATGTAGGCGCAGACGCCGCATCCCTCACACTTCACGGGGTCGACCTTGAAATCGCTGATCGCATCGCAGCGGCACTCCTCGACGCAGAGGCCGCAGCGGAGGCAGCTCTCAGGGTCGATCTCAGCCCTCCTCGTCTTGAAATCCCTCCTCTCCCCAACTTCTG
>JAPDJB010000145.1 GCA_029259285.1 Candidatus Bathyarchaeota archaeon
GGGGTTGAGTGGGAGGAGGGGCTGGCCAGGGGGATCGAGGAGGAGACCGGCATCAGGACCGTCACAACGGCTGGAGCAGTCGTCGACGCCTTGAGGACTCTGGGCATAAAGCGTCTCTGCGTCGCCACGCCTTATATAAGGGAGCTGGATGAGCTGGAGGTCAGATTCCTAAGTGAACTCGGCTTCGAGGTCTTAGCCATAAAGGGTCTGGGCCTGAAGAGGAATACGGAGATCGGCTCCCAGCCTCCATGGGTTTCATATCGATTGGCGAGGGAGGCCTATAGGGATGGGGCTGACGGCATCTTCATAAGCTGCACAAACTTCAGAACAATAGAGGTGATAGAGCCTCTCGAAGAGGAGTTCGGCAGGCCCGTCGTCACCAGCAATCAGGCCTCCATGTGGGCCGCTCTGAGGCTGATCCATCAGCCAATAGAGGGTTATGGCCGTCTCCTACGGGATTTTGTCTAGAAAAAGGGGATCCTCTTTTTATGTTATGAAGATCCTCATGTCGCCGAGGACGGCTGTGGGTAGGGGCATATCCTTCATCGTCAGCAATCCAGGCTGAGCCGTTATGACTCTGGGAATCATGTTCACTGCTATGTGAGCCGTCTCCCAGTCTCCGAGCATCTCGCTCATCCTAACCTTTATGGTGGGCGTCCCCTCGATGAGGTACTCCTCATAGCCCTCCTCGACTCCGGCGTGCATCACCAATTTATATCGGATGACCGCCTCGCCATCGATGATGCCCTCTGCGACGGCGTTGTATCCCAGCATCTGGCCAGGCTTCACCGTCGTGTAGGTTGTCTTCACCTCCCTCTCAGCGATCACCGGCTCCGGCGGATACTCCTTGATCTCATCGAGAGTCCATCCCAGGGCTGCGGCAGTGAGGGCGACTGACTGCCTGAAGCCGACGTGGCCTGTGATCTCGCCTCGCTCCAGCTTCGCCTTAAACTCCTCCGGCTTCATCCCGGTTCCGATCTTACGCTGGAAGGAGGAGCGCCTCTGACCCGTCGGTATGGCCCTCACAGCCTCTATGCGTTTAACCTCCCTGCATAGAGCCGTCAGGATGAGGGGGAAGGTATCCATGAAGTAGCCTGGATTTATACCCGTCGCGAGAACCGTGACGCCATACTGCCTGGCGAGGCCGTCGATCTCAGCCGCCAGCTGAGGCTCATCAACCCAGGGATAGGCCAGCTCCTCGGAGGTTGAGACCACATCTAAGCCGGCCTCGATGCATTTGACAACCTGATCATAGACCGTCCTCACATAGGATGTCGTGGCTATCACAGCCACATCGGCTCCGATCTTATCCAACAGGGCGTCGGCGTCATCGGTGACTGTGACCCCGAGCCTCCTATCCAATCCGAGGATCTCCCCCAGATCCCTCCCCACCTTCTCAGGGTCTATATCCACGGCGCCGACGATCTCGATTCCCCTCTTCCCCAGTATGGTGTGCGCAATCCTCTGCCCTATCGGGCCGAGGCCGAAGAGGACAACCCTAATGGGATCCATGGCCATCCATAAATCTCCTCGAAGCCCACTAAAGGGTTTCGAGGCCCTGAGGCTTAGAAAGAGATTTCACCTCCCCTGAGGATCGTCTATCGCCATGGATCGCATCTGGCTTCAGGATATGACCTGGCAGGAGGCTGAGGAGGCCGTCTCAAGGTCTAGGGGGATTATCCTACTGCCGGTTGGGAGCGTGGAGCAGCATGGATTACACCTCCCCCTGGGAACTGACACCTATCTGGCCATAGGCCTCGCCGAGGACGCCGCTGAGAGAACCGGCGTCCCCGTTGCACCTCCCATCTGGTATGGTTGGAGCCCCCATCACATGGCGTATCCAGGCTCCACAACCATAAGGCCTGAAGTCCTCATCGAGCTGGTCTACGATGTCATCTCATCACTGTCTAGGCATGGCTTCAAGAGTTTCATCATCATAAACGGCCATAGAATCGCGAATATACCCTGGCTCCAGGTCGCAGCTGAGAGGGCTCAGCGACGGCTCGGCGTAAGGGTCTACCTCTTCGATCCAGCCTACATGAGCCGTGAAGTCGTCGAAGAACTCGGCTTCGGCCCAGTAGGCCATGCCGATGAGATAGAGACGAGCCACATGCTGTATAGGTTTCCTGAGTTCGTCGATCTGGAGGGGGCGAGGGACTATGTTCCAGAGGCTAAGCCCCTCTACATCGTCGATCCCAGGGGCGTTGGGGACACCCTCTGCTATGTTCCAAGCACCGTTGAGGATGTGGCCAGGCTGAGGGAGGTCTCAGGTGGCGCCGTGGGGAGGCCTACGGCCTCAGATGGGGAGGCTGGACGCAGATACCATGAACACCTCGTCCAGCGCCTCGTAGAGGTTATAAAGAGGGTGATGGAGGCTTAGGCTGTGGCTATCGTCCATAGGAGTTCGACGACGAATTGATTCACCAGCGTTGGAAGCCCGTCAACCGTCAGCGTCGGCTCACCTGTTACGCCGTCTACTCCCCCAGCCTTTATAACCCTCTCCAGGAGCCTTAGCTCCCTCTTTCCATCATGCCTATACTCGACATCCTTCAGCTCGGCGAGGGCCGCTGAGATGGTGTAGGCTCCCCAGTTTGATGTGGCTGCGATGACGAGGATGTCAGCCGGCGTCGAGGCCGCTATCCCAGCCTGGCAGGGGCATTGGCAGCGGTCTCCATTTGGGACGTGCCTTCTCACGGTCTCCTCTATTAGGCCGCATCCAAGCTCGTTTCCTCCGTCGCCCACGGCGATGGTTGTGATCCCCCGTTCCCTGGCCTTTAGGAATAGGTGGTCGGTTTTACCTATGAGATCTGAGATGTTGTATCCCCTCATGGTGTGATACTCGCCTTTGACGTTCCATCCTGGACGCTCTATGGAGACTATGGCCGCTGGATCATAGCGGTTTAGGAGTTCCTCGCATTGCCTCTCAGCCCTATCCCTCTCCACTGAGATGAGCTCCACTGGGAACTCGTCCTCGATGATTCCCCTCACAACTGGTTCACAGGGCTTATCAGTCACCAATATGGGTTTTAGGCCTACATCCCTCAGGGTATAGGCCAAGACGGCTGCTCCAGGCGGCCCATCGGTCTCGCAGACATTTTTAGGCGGTATGGGGAATCCCGTGACGATGAGGATGTGCCTCTCCTCCTCAATCTCTGAGAGCCTCTCGGCTGCAGCCCTGCATAGGGTTCCGCCGACCCTCTCCAGGGCCGCCCTATATAGGGTCTCGGAGACCCCCCTCATCGGTATGTCTGCTGAGGCTAAGTGGTCTAATGAGTAGGTTTTTCTCTCGAAGTCCATATCATGGGATATTTGGAGAGTTGATTTAAGTAATTTGACCGAATCTTCAAAAATCTCTTATATGGATCAATAATCACTATATTGACGGTGGATATGAGTTCCGCTGGGAGAAGGACACTTGTTTATGCGATCATAGCGATAATAGTGATAGCGGCCGTCGGCGGCTCCGCCTACTATCTCATGAGGCCGAGGAAGCCTAAGGTCATCAAGGTTGGAGCCATATTCCCCCTGACGGGCGCCCTGGCGGAGGCTGGCAAGCTTCAGAAGTATGCGACGGAGTGGGCCGTCGAGGAGATCAATGAGGCTGGGGGTATAAAGAGCCTTGGAGGCGCCAAGATAGAGGTTGTTTGGGGCGACACGGAGTGTGACCCCTCGGTCGCCAGCAGTGAGGCTGTCAGGTTGATAACGGCTGAGAAGGTTGTCTGCGTCGTCGGAGCCTATATGAGCGCATGCACAAAGACTGTGAGCGACAGCTGTGAGAAGTATAAGACTCCCTGCCTAAACCCGCTTTCAACCTCCCCAGCCCTAACCATGAGGGGTTTGAAGTGGTTCTTCAGGCTGACGGGTCACGACGCCCTCTTCTGCAAGCAGCACTGGGACTTCATAAAGGAGTTGAATGAGGAGAAGGGTCTCGGCCTAAAGACCTTCGCCACCATGGAGGAGGACACGGAGTGGGGCGTAAAATCTGGGGAGGCCTACATAGAGTATGGGAAGGAGGCCGGCTTCGAGCATCTCATCGACGTCAGATATCATAGGGGTGCGGCGAGCCTCGACTCAGAGGTAGCCAAGCTGAAGGAGGCGGATCCAGACATCGTCTGCCTCACGATGTATACGCCCGACGCAATACTCTTTGTGAAGACTATGTATAAGCTGGGCTTCCACCCCAAGATCATCATCGCCCAGGACGTAGGCTTCGTACATCCAAGCTACAAGAAGGAGGTCGGCGAGATGGGCTGCTGGATAATGAGCCGAGAGGTCTTCAACTGGGATCTCGCAACGGTCTCCCCGAAGATCAAGGCTAAGGCCGATGAGTATAAGGCCAAATTCGGCGTCGACCTTGAGGGATGCGCAGCCAGAACCTACGTCGCCTGGCACGTCCTCGCCCTCGCCCTGGAGGAGGCTGGTAAGAAGGCGGATCCATGGAAGGACCTTGATGGATTCAGGGCTGCCCTGAGGGATGCACTTGAGAATCTTGAGGTCACCCCTGAGGAGTGGGCTGAGCTACCCTGGGCCATCACAACCTATGACGGCGTGAAGTTCGGTGGATTGAGGCCTGGGGAGGCTGGTCAGAACATCAAGGCCTGGGGGATAATCGTCCAGATGTTCGACGACGGCAAGTATTACACGGTCTATCCGGAGAAGTATGCGACTAAGAAGGCCGTAGCCCCCATACCCTGGTAACTCATTTTTTTAAAATATCCATCGAATTATTTGGTGGGATCATGGTCGATCTATGGCTGCTGGGTCAGGCCACCACGAGCGGCCTCCTCCTCGGATGCATATACGCCGTCGTAGCCCTAGGCCTCTCATTGATATGGGGTGTGATGGAGATAGTGAACTTCGCCCATGGAGACTTCCTAATGCTCTCCATGTATCTCTCCTACTTCCTCTTCACATACCTCGGCTTAGACCCCCTCGTAGGCGCCATCCTCGGCTTCCTAATGGGCCTCGCCCTCGGCCTCCTCATCGAGAAGGGGCTTATAGAGAAGGTTTTAGGCTCACCCCCCATCGTCACCATCCTCGTCACCTTCTCCATCCTCCTCATCATCCGCTATGGAGCCATGGCAGCCTGGGGGCCTGGAGTGAAGACGCTGCATCCATGGTACTTCATGGCCATCCTCGACCTATGGGGCGTGAGAATCTCCATGGCCTACCTCATAGGAGCCCTCATCTCGCTGGCGGCCACCATCGCCCTACACATATTCCTCACCAGAACCTACACGGGCATCGCCCTACGGGCGACATCTCAGAATAGGTTGGCCGCCGAGCTCCTCGGGATAGACGCCAAGAAGATGTATACGCTGTCGTTCTGCATAGGCGTAGCCCTCGTAGGCCTCGCCGGTGGAATCCTATCAACCTTCTACTACGTCATACCCGAGGTGGGAGGACGCTTCTGCATGCTCTCCTTCGTCATCGTCGTCCTCGGAGGCTTCGGAAGCCTATTGGGGACATTCCTCGGAGGCCTGATCATAGGGGTTGCGGAGGAGATATCAGCCATATTCATCCCGCCGGTGATGAAGGATGTGGTGGCCTTCATCCTCTTCCTCCTCATATTGATGCTGAAGCCAAGCGGCCTCTTCGGGGAGGTGACGAGATGAGAGCCCTGGAGATGATTAAGGCTGAGCTATCCACAAAGGCTGGGCGAATCTTCACCGCCGCAGCCATAGTCGCTGTTATTCTCCCCCTGGTGGTGAGGGATCAATTCTTCATAAACGCCATGATGCTCGTCTACATGTACTCCATAATCGCATTGGCCTGGAACCTGATGAACGGCTATACTGGGCTGCTGAGCTTCGGCCACGCCGTCTTCTTCGGCATCGGCGCCTACACCCTCATGCTTCTCCTATATAGAGGTGTGACCCCCTGGATTGGGATGCTCCTCGGAGGCCTCCTATCAGCCGGCTTCGCATTCCTCCTCGGAGTCCCCTTCTCCCGTCTCAGAAGCCACTGGTTCGCCCTTGGAACCCTCGTCCTCGGGGAGATATTCCTAATCGTCTTCGCAAACTGGAGGGCTGTCGGGGGAGCCCTCGGACTCGATCAGCCTCGTAGATTTCTCCTATCTCCACCCTCAATATACTGGCTTAACTATGCGAGGCCGACCCCCTACTACTATCTAGCCCTCGGCATCCTCGGGTTGGAGCTCCTATCCCTATATGCCATATTGAATAGTAGGCCTGGATACTTCTTCCAGGCTATAAGGGAGGATGAGGAGGCTGCGATGGCCTCCGGCATCAACGTCACCCTCTATAAATGTATCTCGATGGCGATAAGCGGATTCTTCACGGGTGTAGCTGGAGGCATATACACCGTCAGATTCGGATACATAGACCCCTATGCGGTCTTCTCCATGATGCGCATATCGGTTTACCCAGTCATCGCAGGCCTCATAGGGGGAGTATACTCGCTGATAGGCCCGATAATAGGGTCGCTGATCTTCGTCCCCACAGCCGAGTATCTGAGAGCCATAGTGGGCGGGACACTCGGCTCAAGATTCCAGGGAGTCCACTTCGCCTCCTTCGGCATAGTCCTCCTAATCATAAGCATGCGCATACCCGAGGGCCTAATGGGATGGCTTGAGATGAGGGGACTCCTAAAACCCCTCATGGCATCTGGAGGGGGAGGCGATGAGCGGTGAAGTCATCCTGAGGGGTGAGGGACTCGTAAAGAGCTTCGGAGGACTCATCGCCGTAAACGAAGTCAGCTTCAACCTCTACAGGGGGGAGATACTCGGACTCATAGGCCCAAACGGAGCTGGGAAGACAACCCTCTTCAACCTCATAACAGGCTTCCTAAAACCCGATAGGGGTAAGGTATACTTCAACGACAAAGACATAACCGGATGGCCTCCGCATAGGATAGCCCTCGAGGGCGTCGCCAGAACCTTCCAACTGGTGAGGCCCTTCCTGAGGATGACGGCCCTCCAGAACGTCATGATAAGCGCCCTCTCAAAGGTTGGAGGCCTCGAGGAGGCTGAGGAGACAGCCCTGGAACTCCTCGAATTCCTCAGCCTCAGCGATAAACGGGATTGGAGGGCGAGCTCGCTGACGATCGTTGAGAGGAAGAAGGTGGAGGTGGCGAGGGCGCTCGCCCTGAGACCAGAGGTGCTCCTCCTCGACGAGCCGATCGCGGGCTTAAACCCTAAGGAGGTGGACGACATGCTTGAAACCCTGAGGGAGATCAGGAAGCGCGGCGTCACGATACTCATCGTGGAGCATGTGATGAGGGCCATAATGAACATCTGTGAACGGATCATCGTGATGCACTATGGAAGGCTGATCGCCGAGGGGACTCCCAGCGAGATATCCAGCGACCCAAAGGTGATAGAGGCCTACCTGGGAGGGGTGATGTGAATGGGGAGGGTTCTGGAGGTCGACGACATAGACGTATACTATGGGGAGCTTCAAGCCCTATGGGAGGTGTCGCTCCACATAGAGGAGGGGGAGTTCATCTCCCTCGTAGGCTCCAACGGAGCTGGGAAGACCACAACCCTCAGAACGATCTCAGGCATATTGACGCCGAGGAGAGGCAAAATAATCTTCGCAGGGAAAGACGTAACCGGATGGCCGCCTCATAGGATAGCTCAGGAGGGCTTGGCCCACATACCTGAGGGGAGGCAGCTATTCCCAAGGCTGACGGTTCTGGAGAACCTGAAGATGGGGGCCTACACCCCGAAAGCCCGTGAACACTTCGATGAAACCCTCGAATTCGTCTTCACCCTCTTCCCAAGGCTTAAGGAGAGGAGAGACCAGATAGCCGGAACCATGAGCGGAGGAGAACGGCAGATGCTCGCCATAGCCAGAGGCCTAATGCTGAGACCCAAACTCCTAATGCTCGATGAGCCGTCGCTCGGCCTCGCACCAAAGCTGGTTCAAAGAGTCATGGACACGCTGAGGAGGCTGCATGAGGAGGGGTTAACCATACTACTCGTGGAGCAGAACGTCAGATATGCCCTGGAGCTCGCAGATAGGGGATACGTCCTCGAAACGGGGAGAGTTGTCATGGAGGGTGGAGGCAGGGAGCTGCTGGAAGACCCGAGGATAAAGAAGGCCTACCTCGGCCTCTAAGGGAGCCGGTAAGACCAATATTTGTATTACATGAGGAGAATCGACGAGCATAGTGATCTCCATCTCCAAATAGGGTTAAGGGGCCTCTCCCCTGTAGAAGGTGTCTGGGGGGACATCCCTGTAGACCGTAAGCCCTGGGGCTATCCAGCTTCTCGGCCCGATCTTTACGCCTGGCATCAGGTTTACGCCGATACCCGTCTGGGCCTCGTCTCCGATGAAGGCTCCCAATTTCCGCCTACCAGAGTCGATGAGGCGGCCCTCGATGTTGACCTTCACCGTCCACTTATCGAATCTTAGATTCGCTGTTATGGTTCCAGCTCCCAGGTTGCATCCCTCCCCTATGATGCTGTCCCCTATGTAGGAGAGATGCGCTATATGGGTTCTGGGCATCACGATGCTGTTCTTCACCTCGCAGGCATTCCCTATGCGGGCCTCAGCCCCTATACTTGTGCTGGGCCTGATGTAGCAGTTTGGCCCTATGTCGGCTCCAGGCCCTATGTAGACAGGCCCCTCTATATAGGCTCCAGCCCTGACTCTCGCCTCAGCCTCGATCCACACCGGCCCCTCTATATAGGCTCCGGATTCGACTCTCCCCCCTATATGGGGTTCTAATTCGCTTAGCGCCCTCTCGTTGGCTTCGAGGAGCTTCCAGGGGTATCCGATGTCTATCCAGTCCTCAGCCTCTAAAACCGCAGCCCTTATGGTCTCGCCCTGGGCCATCATCTCCCTTAGGGCGTCGGTCACCTCGTATTCGCCTCTGACTGAAGGCTTCAGGGCCTTAAGCCTCTCGAAGATTTCGGGTGTGAATATGTAGAGGCCTGCGTTGGCGAGGTTGCTCGGCTCCCTCCCCCTCTCAGCCTTCTCTATGAGGTTGACAACCCTATCGTCTTGGAGGGAGACTACTCCGAAGCGTGTGGGGTCTTCGACGGGGACGACTGCCATCGTCGTCTCCCCAGGTCTATGGGCTTTAAGCAGCTTCTCCAGGGCCTTCGATGAGATGTATAGGTCTCCGTAGATGCCTATGAACTCCTCGTCGCCTACATATTCCTCCGCCAGCCTAAATGCGTCTCCGGTTCCCCTGGCCTCACCCTGATCCCTGTAGGTCAGCTCTAAACCCAGCTCCGAGCCGTCTCCGAGGCGCTGTTTAATCAGCTCCCCGAGGTGATGTATGATGATGAGGGCCTCCTCTACGCCTACGGCCTTAAGCCTCAGCAGCAGCCACTCCAGGATGAGTCTGCCCCCCACGGGGAGGAGATGCTTAGGCCTCGTCAGGGTGAAGGGTTTAAGCCTCACACCCCTCCCCGCGGCGAGGATTACAGCCTTCAACCCCCACCCCTCCTTATGGCCTCTGAGGAGAGGCGTCTCCCCACCTCCATTAGCTCCTCAGCCCGTTTACGGCTTCGAGCCTCAGCCGTCACCCTTATCACCGGCTCCGTTCCGGAGGGTCTGATCAAAAGCCATCCATCGTCCAGCTCTATTCGGAGTCCATCCACCGTCGATGTGGAGCGGATGTCGGTGAGATGCTCTGGATATAACTGCTTAATCGTCTCCATCACATGGGGCTTCAGATGGTTTGGGCATTCGATCTTCGCCCTTAGCAGCGGATACTCAGGTATGTCGGCTACAAACCCTGAGAGGGTTGTATCCAGCTCCTCAAGGGCTTTTAGAAGTCTTAGGGCGGATAGAAGGCCGTCGGGGCAGGGGTGGATGTCGGGGTGTATCCAGGCGCCTACAGGTTCTCCTCCGAAGATTCCTCCATGCCTCATGAGGGCCTCAGCCACGTAGGCGTCGCCGACCCTCGTCCTTATGACCCTACCCCCTGCGAGCTTCACAGCCTCATCGATGCACATCGAGGCCCCTATGTGGGTGACGACGATGCCTCCACGGCATCTCTCCACGATGTGGGAGGCGTAGGCTGCTAGCATCCTATCGGGGTTTGGCGCCATCCCCTTCTCGTCGATGAACATCACCCTATCGCCGTCGCCGTCGAAGGCGAATCCTATATGGGCCTCTGAGGCCCTAACAAGCTCTCCAAGCCTCTTTAGGGTTTCCCCTCTGGGTTCAGGGGCGCCCGTGGTGAAGTATCCATCTGGATTTGCGTTTATGTAGAGGGCCTCACAGCCGAGTGTCTTCAGGGCCTCTGGAGCCGTCACCGCTGTGGCTCCATTCATGAGGTCGCAGACGATCCTCCATTCCCCCTCGAACTCCAGTTCTCTAAGTATGGCGTCTAGGTATAGGGGTGTGGCCTCTATCTCCTCCACAGACCCTATCCCGCTCCAATCTACGGCCTTGAAGGCTTTGCGCCGTAGGGTCTCCTCTACGGCTTTCCGCTGCTCCTCTCCGTAGGGCATCCCCGAGCTGTCGAAGGGTTTCAGGCCGTTATACTCCGGTGGATTATGCGAGGCCGTTATGCTGACCCCCGTGTCGGCTGCTAGAACCCTCGTCGTGTAGGCTGTCAGAGGCGTTGGGGCTAGGCCTAGGGCTTCGACGTCGCATCCGCAGGAGGTGGCTCCGGATATCAGGGCTGCCTCCAGCATCTCCCCTGAGGGCCTCGTATCCCTGCCGACTATGAGGACTCCACCTCTATGCAGCGTGGCTATGGCTTTGCCCACCTCCATGGCGAGTTGGGGTGTCAGCTCGACGTTGACTATGCCCCTGATCCCCGATGTTCCGAAGAGCCTCATCGTAGACGCCTCTCTGGGACGAATCTTCGGAGGGGGTCTACCCTCATAATTCTTTCCAACTCGCTTAGGGTGAGACCCCTCTTCAGGTCGCCGTAGATCTCGCAGCGTTCAAAACGCCCCATCTCATCCGGATGCCTCACGACGATCTCAGCCTCGTAATCGTTTAGGGGGATGTGGATGTGATATGAGGCCCTGATCTCACCTCCCTTCTGAACTGATACCTCCTTCACATCCCTTATGTCGTAGCCTCCCTCCATTAGGAGCATCTCAACCTCCCCTGGATCCTCGGCGTAGACAACTATGTCTATGTCACTCCCCCTCCTGGCTGTTCCCCTCCATACGCTGCCTATAAGCCTCGGGTTGAGGGTTGAGAGAAGCCTCATGAGGTTGAGGGCCTCGCGGCGCATCTCCAGTAGCCTTCGACGGCGGTTATCGCCCTCCACCTCATCTGCGATGGCGTCCAGCTCAAGGGCCACCTCATAGTTGCTGGGCAAAGCCTCGACGCCGAGGCTTCTGGCTGCCTCCAGCTTTGCCTCCCTAAAATCCTCCACGGCCCCAGTGTATAGGAGCCAGGCTGCCTCCCATGCGACCCTCCGTCTAGGCTCCAAGTCATTAATTAGAAGGGGTTTAGGCCTTTAAATCGCTGGGCATCCCGAGGAGTTCGGACTTCCTTATGCCGACGTGCCTCAGGGCCACTATCTTCCTCGCCTCGTTATAGATGTCCGAAGCCATCTTGCCGAGAACCATCTCATGGACGATCTGCTCGAAGGTGAGGGTCTTAGCCTTCTCCTCTATTATCTGACGCATTATCTGCCTAATCCTCCTCTGCTGAGACGTCTTTATACGCTTCCTGGTGAAGGCGACGGCGCATATCTTCAGCCGGTATCCATCGATGGTTGTAACCCTGAATATCCCGTCGACCTTACTGCTCCTACGCCTCACGAGGCTTCGTAGATAATCCCTGAGGTATTCATGCCCCTTGAAGATGGTTTTGGCCTTGTGATCCTCGACGTCGAGTATCTGGAATCTGAGCTTTATATTCTCCTGGGAGTAGTCCCCCGTAATCTGCCCCAGCGTCGTCTCTATGACTCGACCTATAACCTTCTGGGGGTCATCAGCAGGAGTCTCCCCCACCTTACCCTCCCCGAAGTATCTGGGCAAGTAGACCTCATACCATTCTTTCCTACGCCACTTATCCCTCACACGGCTCAAATCCTCAAACCCCTAAGAGCCTCTGGGAGAGAAGCCCACAACCCATTTATACCTTTCGCCCAGCGAAGATTCATATCCAAACTCAACCTAATAGTCTCAGAGCAGATTTGGGGGAGCATAGAATCAGGGGGGAGGCCCTAAGCTGGCTCAACGAGGCCCGAGAGGATCTAAGGGTAGCGGGGGAACTCATAGGTCTAGGGAGATATTCACATGCCTGCTTCATGGCTCAACAGGCCGCTGAGAAGGCCCTTAAGGCTCTCATACTGGCGAGGCTAAAGGTCTATGAGCGAATCCACGACTTGACGGAGCTCTACAGCAGCCTTGAGGGGCATCTAACCCTACCCGACGAAGTTGAGGATAAGCTTCCAACCCTCTCAGCCTACTATGTCACAGCTAGATATCCAAATGCAGGCCTGAGACAGCCCTCAAGGTCTCTTGGGAGAACTCAGGCTGAGGAGGCTCTGAGGATAGCTGAGGTGGTGGTTGAGGCCGTTGAGGGGGCTATCGGAGAGGCATAGGAAGGCCCTTGAGGCTTTCCTATCTAGGGTTAGGGAGAGACTCAGGGATGTGGAGGTCTACCTAACGGGAAGCCTCGCCAGGGGTGACTGGCTCCTGGACAGCGACATAGACCTCATAGTCGTCTCAGACGAGCTGAGAGGGCTGAAGCCCTGGGAGAGATATGCGACGCTGAGGAGGCTTGCACCCAGAGATGTGGCCTTCGACATCCTCGGCTATACGAGGGAGGAGTTTGAGAGGCTTCAGGCCTTCAGAGCCGAGCTGAGGAATCCCGACCCCCTATTGAGGCTGATCTAACTCATCCCGATAGGGCTTCCAGGGCCCTCTCGGCTGCCTGGATGCAGGCGAGGAGGTCGTCGAGCGTCGGCAGTAGGCTCCTCAACCTCTGCGTCTTCACCGATATCCTGAGCGTCGCCCCCTCCCTCACGGCCTGGACGTCTATTCCCTCTGGGGCTTGATAGTTGTCCGGCGATATGGCCTCATAGACAGCCTTGGCTGTTGACTCGTCTTCGTATCTAAGCCTGATCCAAGCCTCCGCCATGCCTCTGCTCCCCTATCAATTTGTCGACGAGCTCTATGAATTCTGGCTCCAGCTCCTCTGGTAGGTAGGCTCCCGCAGCGATGTCGTGGCCTCCGCCTCTTCCCTGGAACTTTTCGGCTGCCTCCATCATGACGGCTCCTAGGTGTATGCCTTCCTTGGCCATCGCCTCCGTCGCCCTGGCTGAGACCTTTATGAGGCCCTCATCTGAGGAGGCCCAGGCGACTATGGGCTTTGGATTCGGCAGCATCCCCGCTGAGAGGAGTATCGATGCGACGACGCCTATGAGCCTGTCATCGATCTCGTCCCGACCCCTGAGGACGTAGATGTTCTTCAACTCCTCTATTCGACCCTCCTCCCTGACGAGGTCGAGATACTCAGCTATCCGTCTTCGATATAGGTCGAGGGTCTCCTCAGCCTCCTTCATCGCTGAGCCCCTGTCTCCGAGGCAGATGGAGAGTCCAAGACCTGGACGCTCCATCCTTGCGCAGGCGTTGAGCAGCGATGCATACTCCCTTCCATCCCTCATAGGCGTCCCGCTCTCCTCCCCCTTCAGGATGTAGATGGTTCCCAGGAGCTCGTGAACCATCTCAGGTGAGCATCCCTCATGGACGAGGTGCTTAGACAGCGATGAGAAGAGCCTCCGCTTCTCCTCCTCCGATAGGTCTTTAAGGGCTCTCCATCGCCCTCCACTTTTGAGTTCTATTCCCACCTCCTTTAGGAAGGCGACGCAGTTATCCTCTCTGCCGCTGAGACCTGGGATGAAGGGGGTCGTCGTGTAGGCTATGGCCTTAGCCAGGGGCCTTGTCTCATAGCCGTAGAAGATGAGGTCGACCCTCGTCTCCAGCAATCCAGCCTCCCTCGCTGAGGCCTCTATACGGGTGTTCAAACCCAATAGGCCTCGCCTCTCACCCTTATCCTGCTGGTCTCCGAGGGCGCCTACGATGCCGAGGATGCTTAGGTCTCTGTTGGCCTCGTCCAGCATCTCAGCCAGGAGGTAGGCCAGCCCCGCTGCGCTCACCTCCCTGGAGCCGTCGAGGTTGTGAAGCAGGGGATTTATGTGAACCACGCCCTCAGCCTCAGCCTTAATCGGCTTATGGTGATCCAGGACGATGACGTCTATGCCCTTTAGATGCTGCTCTATTAGGTCGAGGTATCCACTTCCGATGTCTGAGAATATTATGAGCGGAGGCTCCTCGGAGGCGAGCTCCTCCACGAGGCCCTGATGAAAACGCTTCTCACAGCTCGTCTTGAAGGAGGCTCCAAGCCTCAGGGCCATGAGGGTTAGGGCGCCTCCGGCTGCTATGCCGTCGGCGTCGCTGTGGCTCACAATCCTTATCTGGTCTCCCCTCTCAGCATGCCGTCTCAGCAGCTCGACGGCGGATTTGAAGGAGGAGAGGAAGCTCTCCAGGTTGTTCATATCCCTAAGCCTGAACTATCTCGTACTTATAGCGCCAATCCCTCGGGAGAATCCCCTTCTCCTTGTAATACCTCGCCAACCTGTATATCTTTGACTCGACGAGCTGCAAGGCCCTCTTATTGTGGAAGTCCTTTGGATTGCGTTCTAGATGACGCTTAATCCTAGTCGCCCTAACCATCAGGTTGTAGAGATCCTCGGGGATCCTCGGCGCCAATCCAGCCTCACGGAGAACCTTCACTATGCCGCAGCCGAGGATGGGCTTGACGAGGGGAATCCCATATTCATCTCGGAGTATATTCCCGATCTCGCTTGGGGGCTTACCCTCACGGGCCAATTTGATGATGAGGGCCTTAACCTCCTCAGGCTTGTAGACCACCCAGCTTGGAGGCCTCTTCGAGACAGGCCTCTTCGATCGGGATCTCCCCCTCATATATGCGAGCTTACCCACCTCTCAACACCGCTGTCTTAGGCTTTAGGCCCTTAGGCCCCTTAAAACCTTTACGTGGCCTATGGCCTATAGGCCGTGTATAGGTGGACATCCCTCTCCTCAGCGTCTCTGAGGGCTGAGGGGTGGATGGCGAAGCCGAAGAGCAGCTTGTATGCCCTCCTACCCATCAGGGCCTCTATGCGCTCAGCTATCCCAGCAAACCTATTCACGTCATCGCTGTAGATCCTCGACTTCACCTCTCCGAGGATTATGATCTCCTCCCCATCTCTACACCCCTCGCCGTAGAGGTTGATCTCAACCTCCCTCCCATCGATGAGGAAGAATCTCCTCTCAAAGCCCTCGACCTCCACCCCCTCCTCCCTAAGCCTGCTCGGGAGCAGCCACCTCGCCAGGTCTTCAAGGGAGAATCCCACAGCCTCCGAGAGTCTTCCAACCTCCACTCTTAGAAGGGCGACAGCCTCACTCAGCTTCATAACACTCTCCTCGGTTCTCCTCTGCGCATCGGCTAGGGAGTCAACTCTCTTAGCTAGGATATTCAAGCTCTCCTCAGTTCCCTTCTGAGCCTCGGCTAGCTCCTCCACTCTCTCCTCAGTTCTCCTCTGGGCCTCAGCTAGGATGTTCAGTCTCTCCTCGGTTCTCCCCTGGGCTTCAGCTAGCTCCTCTACTCTTTTCTCAGTTCTCCTCTGAGCCTCAGCCAGGCTTTTTATGGCCTTTGTATTCTCCTCCACCGCCTCCCTCAGCCTCTCGAAGGCCTCCCTCGTCAGCCTCAGCTCCCTCAGCCTCTCCTCTACTACGCCGACGATGAAGGCTCTCAGCTCTGGGGTTATCTCCATCCCATTAGACCCTCTCTACAGGCTCAGATAAATCTAACTTGATGTAAGCCATAGGGCTAGTCTCCTGAAGGCTTTGGCTCGATGTGATAGGGTGTTCTTCTCCCTGGTTGTCATCTCCCCGAAGGTTCTGCCGTCTCCCTCATCTGGTATGAATATTGGGTCGTAGCCGAAGCCTTGGCTCCCCCTGATCTCGGTTGCTATATGTCCCTGAACCTCGCCTACGAAGAGGTGGGTTCTCCCTCTCCATCTCAGGGCGACGACGGATTTGAAGGTGGCCTCACGGTTCTGAACCCCCTCCATCAGCTTCAGTATGCCTCCCAGCCCTATGGTTTTGAGGACGTAGGATGAGTAGGGGCCTGGGAATCCCTTGAGGTGGTGGATGAAGAGGCCTGCATCCTCGACGACTATGGGCCTTGAATCGGCTTCCGGTATGTGTTCAACGCTGTAGGCCGCTATCTCCTCCAGGCTGTCAGCCTGAATCTCTATACGCTTTGCCTCCAGCCTCCTTAATTCGAGGCCGTATTCCATGAGGACTATTCGGGCCTCCCTATGCTTATGGGGGTTGCCCGTGGCCATCCATAGGGTTCTACCTCTCAACATAGCGCCCCCTCCTCGCTATCTCCTCCATACGTCTAAACACCCCTTCGGCCTCCGCCCCCATCTCCTCCCTATAGCCCTCCAAGAAGGCTTTGAGGAGTTCCTCGGCGTATTCGAAGTGGGTGCTTTGAAGCATCCTCCTCATAAGATGTAGGTCGACACCCCGTTTCTCCTCCTCCGTTGACAATTCGGCGAGGCCGAAATCTATGAAGACTAGGCGGCTTGGGGTGAGTATCATATTGGAGGTTGTGAGGTCTCCATGGATTATGCCAGCCCTGTGAAGCCTACCGGCCTGTCTACCGGCCAATCGGAGGATTCTAAGCCTCTCCTCCGGCGATAGCTCGTCGACCACATCCC
>JAPDJB010000123.1 GCA_029259285.1 Candidatus Bathyarchaeota archaeon
CACCTCTTATAGGGAGAGTGGATGAAGAAGTTCCCCAGCTACGGGGAGATCGTGGAGGCCTCCCTCGAGATATTGAAGCAATACGACACCCCCATCACCCTCAGGCAGCTCTATTATCGATTGGTGTCTCGGAGGATGTTTCCAAACACCCTCAACAGCTATAAGAGGCTCAGCAGGATGATGGTGAAGGCCCGTGAGCTGGGGGATATACCTCTAAACGCCATCGAGGATCGAAGCCGTAGAATTCTTGGCCGTGGAGACGTCGGCTACCACTCCGTCGAGGAGTTTCTACGTCGAAGGATCAAGGGCTTCATAGAGAGCTGGAAGGATTTCACCATGCCGATGTGGGAGGATCAGCCCTGCTACCTCCTCATCAGCCTTGAGAAGGATGCCCTAAGCAGATTGGTCAGCCAGGTGGCCAATCGATATGCCGTCAGAACCTTCCCAACGAGGGGTTACCCCAGCTTCAGCTACGTCCTCAGAATGGCTCAGTATATCAGGGAGCGATTGAAGGGGAAGGAGACCATCATCCTCTACCTCGGCGACTTCGACCCAAGCGGCGTAGACATCGAGAGAGATCTCGCCGAGAGGCTTCGACGATATGGGGCTGGGGACTTCACCGTCAAGCGTGTAGCCTTAACGAGGGAGCAGATCATCAAGTATCGGCTTCCACCGATGCCCGTGAAGCGGAGCGACGCTAGGGCGCCCAGGTTCGTCGCCGCCTACGGCGATGAGGCCGTCGAGCTGGACGCCCTAGACCCAAACGAGTTGAAGCGCATCATAGCCGAGGCAATAGAGAGCCACATCGACATGGAGCTGTGGAGAAAACGGGAGAGGGAGATCGAGGAGCTTCGAGAGTGGCTGAGGGAGAGGCTCCGGAGCATAGAGGATGTGATACTCGATTAGGGGTCTTCTGGGAACCAGAGTTTAAGCTCCCTCTCAGCCTCCTCCCTACTGCCCGAGGCGTGGACGAGGTTCTCGCAGGCCCTCTCCTCCCTGTTGCTCCTCTCTATGGAGTCTATGCCGAAATCGCCTCGGATGGTTCCCCTCTCAGCCCTCGCTGGGTCTGTGAAACCGGTGACCATCCTCGCCCTCCTGATGGCGTCCTCGCCGCCGAGCTTCAGGGCGATGACAGGCCCCCTGGAGACATATCGTCTAAGCCACTCCAGAACCCTTCGGCCATAGGCCTCTGGATCCTCGATCTCAGGGTTTGCCTCCTTAGCCTTTAGGCCGAGGGCGAGGGCCATGGAGTCTGGGTAATGCCTCTCGATGAGTTCTCGGCTGACGTGCTTCACATATTTGATATCTAGGATGTCGAGGCCTGCATCCTCATATCGCTGTATTATCCGTCCGACGAGGCGTCTCTCAAGGGCGTCTGGCTTCAGGAGTATGAGGGTCTCCTCGTAGGTCAACCCCTCCTCCCCCGATAGAACCTCGTCCACTTCAGCTTCCTGGGATCCCTCTTCAACTCTATCATTGAGACCCTACACCTCCTGCTGCAGAACCTCAAGATCTTTCCATCCCTCCGGACGTAGATGCTTCCAGTTCCTGGGGGTATGGGTCTGCCGCAGAAGCTGCACTCATAGACCTTGGGCATAGGCATCACCTGATCTTCTTCGCCTCCCTCTCGGTCTCTCGGAGCAGGAGTATGTCGTTGAGCCTGACGGGTCCCTTGACGTTTCTGGTGATTATGCGGCCCTTATCCTTCCCCTCTAGGATGCGGACTCTCACCTGTATGATCTCACCTGTCAACCCCGTTCTGCCGAGGATCTGGATGACCACGGCTGGCGTCAGCGTCTCCTCGGACATCCTACTTCGCTATCTCCTTCAACTTAGATATAATCTCATCCACTAGACCCTTAGCCTCACCTGGATCTTCGATGCAGGCTGAGGCTGCTGAGACGACTATTCCGACGGCTTCACCGATCTTCCGCTTCTCGGGGACGTAGACGTAGGGAACCTCCCTCTCCTCGCAGAGCAGGGGGAGATGGGCGACGATCTCTGGTGGATCGACATCCTCAGCGATAACCACCAGCTTCGCATTCCCCCTCTCAACGGACTTCGTCGTCTCATTCGTCCCCTTCCTTATCCTCCCTGTCTCAGCTGCTATTTTGAGAGCCTCGTAGGCGGCTTCAGCCACCTCCCGTGGCACCTCAAACCTCACGTAGAAGGGCTTGGAAGGATCGACACTCGACATCTCATCTCCTTCCCAGGGCGTCTAACAATTTGAGAAGCACCCTATTTTAAACCTTATGCTCACCTATGGGCGTAGTAGGCGACGAGGGGCTTCAGGCTGTCGATTCTGGCGAAGCCGAAGCGCTCAAATTGGACTATGGAGCCTGCCTCCTCCTCTAGGCAGAGGGGTTCGACGAGGCCCTTTATCCTCGATGCGTCTGGCATCACCACCTCGGCCTCGACGCCTAGGCCCTTCGGGAGCCAGTGTATGAAGGCCAATCCCATCCTCCTCGCCTCTAGGTGGTCTCCAGGTATCGGCTCAGCCTCCAGGTTTGGCTCCGTCTCCCTCACCTCTATGTTCATCAATCCCATCAGCCTCACCCTCTCCCCTGGTCTAAGCCTCTCAGCGTCTCTCTCAGCTATCTGGAGATCCACAGCGCCGTCTTCTGGTTCAACCCTCAGCCTCCTCACACCCCTCTCAGGGTGATCTGGGTGGAGGGGTAGCTTGGCCTCCAGGGGTTTATTCAAGCCGACGATTCTCAATGGCTTCGGGTTCTCTATGAAGAAGTATCTGTTGGCCCTCGGCTCGACTACTCTTCGGTTTAGGGCTGCTATGTTGTCCCAGCTTATCCTCGCCTCCACCCCCTTTGGGCCGATCTCGAGCATCAGCATCCTAACCGCCTCGGGCTGTATGCCCCTACGCCTGAGGGCCATGAGGGTTCCAAGCCTCGGGTCATCCCAGCCTATGTAGGTGCCGGCCTCGATTCCGGCTCTGATCTTCGATTTGCTCAGCACACCGGCCTCAAGACTTAGACGTCCAACGCTTAGAACCTCCGGATAATCCCAGCCGAGATATTTGTAGATGTATCTCTGCCTCACCGTGTTGACCTCATGCTCCTTCCCCCTTATGATATGTGAAATCCCCATCTCATGGTCGTCTATGGCGCAGCTGAAGTTGTAGAGGGGCCAAACCCTATAGCGGGTGCCAACCCTCGGATGGGGGGCCGTCGCCACCCTCAGCGCGGGCCAATCCCTAACAGCCGGATTAGGATGCCTCAGATCGGTCTTTATACGGACTACGGCCTCCCCCTTCCGATAGAGGCCTCCCAGCATCCCCTCCCATCGGTCGATGTGAACCTGAGGCGACAGGCCTCGACAGGGGCAGGGTTCACCCCGCATATACAGCTCCTTAAATCGTTCAGGTGGACAGGTGCAGACGTAGGCCGCCCCCATCTCCAAGAGCATCCTGGCATAGCGGTAGTATAGCTCCAATCGGTCTGATTGGTAGTAGACCTCATCCGGCTCGGCTCCCAGCCATCTTAGGTCTTCCATTATGGCCTCATACATCTCAGGTATCGGAGCCTTCACATCTGGGCTTGTATCCTCGTAGCGAAGTATGAAGGTTCCATCATACATCTTTGCATATTCATGGCAGAGGATGACGGGCCTCGCATTGCCGAGGTGCAGCGGCCCATCTGGATTGGGGGCGAAGCGGGTTCTAACATCATCGAAGCGATCCACGTTGGGGAGGGGTGGAAGCTCTCGGCGCTCCTCAGCCCTCGGCCTCTCCTCCAGGAGCTCCGGCCACCGTTCCTGAAGCATCCTCCTCTGCCTCTCCACGCTCCAATTGTTAACCTCCTCGATGATCTCCCTGACGAGGGGTAGGAGCTCCCTCGCTTTGGGTCTCAGCTCTGGATGCTCCCCTAGGAGCTTAGACATGACTGGGCCTACCCTCGCCTGACCCTCATATCTAACGGCGTTTAGAAGCGCCCACTTCAATATCTCCTCTCTAAGTCCCTCCATCGCCGTAGCCGTCGCATAAAATGAAGGCTAACCTATTATGCTTTTCCGAAGATGAGAAAAAGGGTTAGTCTGGCAGCAATCCCTCCTCTGAGAGGCGTTCAGCCAGCCATTTGAGGTCTAGCTCCTCCAGCTTCTCAGCTGTGGGCCTTCCATCCCTCCAGCCCCTCACCTCATAGTAGGCGTCGAGCATCTCCCCAAGCCTGGTGACATGCCCCTTCGCAGGCCCCTCGGGCATCGGCTCCTCCAGCAGCCTCTTCGGAAGCGTATCATAGGCTCTTCCATCGCCGAAGGAGAGGATGTTGAAGCATCGTTCAGCGTTCCAGATGCGCTCCCCCACGGCGTATACCTCCTCAGGGGTGTAGTCCAAGCCCGTTATGGCTGAGAGAAGCGATGTGAAGTCTTCTAGCCAGAGGGCGAAGGTGTCGAACTTGCAGACGATGAGGCTGTCGACGACGGCGAAGACATCCTGGAACTCCTTCACCATCTTCTCCTTCCCCCTAGTCTCGAAGCGGTCTACGAGGCTTGGAACCCCCAGAACCTCCGGTGAGATCATGTAGGCTCTAAGGTGGCATCCTCCTCGGTTGCTCGTTGCGTAGGCGAGTCCATGTCCCTGGGCTCCCCTCGGGTCATAGGCTGGAAGCTCCTGCCCCCTAACAACTATAGCGGCCTCCGGCATTCCATATCGCTCTGCGAGGCTCTTAGCCCCCTCAGCTATGGCATCCCCGATCCCCGATCGATAGGCCGTCCGCCATGTCAGCTCCACGATGGCTTCGCCGCTACCCCACTCGGCCTTCAGACCCCTCAGCTCCTCCTCGGGGATTTTACCCTTCTCCGCCAGTTCGAGGAGGGTTCCGATTGTGTGGCCCATGCTGATTGTGTCGAGGCCGAGCTCGTTGCAGAGATAGTTTGCCTTACAGACTGCTGCAAGGTCATCCGTCCCCGTCTGGGAGCCGAAGGCCCATAGGGTCTCATATTCGGGGCCTCCACCCTCACCTGTGAAGGGGGGCTCCTCTATGCGTGTGTATCTCGCACATCCTATCGGGCAGCCCCAGCATATCTCCTCCCTCTGCCTCTCCTTCACCAAAACCTCCTCAGCGATCCGCTCACCGCTTATCCTCTCAGCCGTCGGGAAGACTCCAGTCTGGAAGTTTCGGGTTGGGAATATGCCATGCTCATTGATTATGTTGACCAGCACCGCCGTCCCATACTTCGGCAATGCCTCAGCGGTGACGGAGGACTTCCTCACCTTCTCCATCGCCGATGCAGAGGCCTCCCTGAAGCGGTCTCGATCAGCCACCTCTGGACGCCTCTCACCCTTCACGGCGACGGCCTTCAGGAACTTCGATCCCCACACGGCGCCGTGGCCTCCCCTCCCCGCCGCCCTCGACTTATCATTCATTATAGCTGCGAACTTCACCAGGCGCTCACCTGCAGGGCCTATACATGCAACCTTTATGCCCTCATAACCCTCCTGGGATAGCTCCCCCTCGAGGGTCTCGGTTGTGCCGTGGACATCGAGGCCCCATAGGTGTCGGGCATCCCTCACCTCCACCTCCCCGTCGTGAACCCAGAGGTAGACGGGCTGCTCAGCCTGACCCTCGAGGATTATGGCGTCGAAGCCTGCGAACTTCAGCTCTGGGCCGAATTTACCACCGCTGTGGGAGTCGTGTATCGTCCCCGTCAGCGGGGACTTCGTGACGGAGCACCATCTGCCGGCTGCGGGGACTCCGCCGACGCCGGTCAGAGGCCCTGTTAGTATGATCGCCTTATTCGCAGGGCTTAGAGGGTCAACCTTTGGGTCGACCTCCTTCAGCATCAGGTAGACGCCTAGACCTCTCCCGCCGATCCAGCTTCTCAGAACCTTCTCGGGGAGAGTCTCATAGGAGACGGCTCCGCTCCATAGGTCTACCCTGGCGATTCTCCCCATATATCCGCCGGACATCTCCGTAATAGGTTTGGAGGTTCATTAGAAAAGCTTTATCATCAAGTGAACGATGCTTAAGGCGATGGAAGATAAGCCCATAACCCTCGGCGAGTGGAGGATCAACGTCGATCCGGATTCGAGGCCGAGGGTCATGATGCTTGAGCTGACCACGAGATGCAACGCCAGATGTCGACACTGCTTTAGGTTCAGTGTTCCAGGCGCCCTCAAGCTCGGAGACATGAGCTCCAACACCATTAAACGGGTGTTGGGGGAGGCCTCAAGGCTCGGTGTCAGACGCTTAGTTCTCTCGGGGTGGGGTGAGCCGACGGTTCACCCAGGGATTTTAGACATCATCGAGGAGGCGAAGTCAAATGGATTGGAGGTGGCCCTAAACACAAATGGTTTGAGGCTGGGGGAGATGGCTGAGGAGCTATGCACCCTCGGCTTAGATGAGTTGATCGTCAGCCTTGAGGCAGCCGATCCAGAGCTATATGGAGCTCTGAGGTTTAGGGGAGGCCTTGAATCGGTCACCGACGGCCTCATGGCCTTGAGGGAGGTGAAGGATAGACTCCACAGTCCAAGGCCCCTCGTAGCGTTGCATGTCACCCTCAGCTCCCTCAACTATGGGGAGCTTCCAGACCTCATGGAGTATGCCTCAAAGGTTGGGGCTTCGAGGATCGTTGTCAGCAACTACATCCCGACGGGAACTGAGGGGGAGCACCTCACCCTAATAGGGCGGGGAGACCGGGAGGGGATAATGCTGAGGCTCGGCGTCCTCGCCTTCAAGCATAGCATAGATGTCGTAAAACCCCAATTCGAGCCTAAGGCGACGAGGAGATGCCCCTTCATAGAGTCCCAGGGCCTCTACATCCGATGGGACGGCTCAGTGGCCCCATGCATAAACTACGCCCACATCTGGACCCCAACCCTCGACGGGATAAGGAGAACGATAAAGCCCATAACCTTCGGAGACCTTAGACATCAAAGCCTCAGCGAAATATGGCTCAGCGATGAATACCTCAGGTTCAGGCTGACCATTAAGACCGGCTCACTCCCAAGCTGCCTCGACTGCGACCTCAGACCCTACTGCACATATACATTGACGAATGAGGCTGACTGCTGGGGGAACACGCCGACATGCGCCCACTGCCCCTACATCCACAGCCTCGCCTACTGCCCCATCTAAGAGGATAAACGAGACTGACAGTGGCCGTCAGATCAGCCTCCACCGGCTGGTGGAAAGACGACGATTCTGCTTCCATCCCTCACCTCGGCTTCTAAGCCTCCGAGAAAAACGACGTTACGCCCATCGATAAGCACCCTATAATCGGGGTTCAGCCTCCCATCCTTGATGAGGAGCTCCCTAAGCTCAGGGATGACCTCGAGGACTTCTCTGAGCATAGCTCTCTCCCCCGATAGCCTCAGCCTCTTTGAGGGCCATCCCAGCTTCTCCCTCAGGGTGAAGTAGATGACCACCTCAACCTCCATCGAATATCAGCCTTTTTGGGATGAGGATAAAGGCTTATCGAGTCCTCCACCATAGCTATGGAGATGGTTAGAGAGCTTAGCCGTGAGGATTTAATGGACTTCATCTATGGAGCTGACATATATGGAACGGGTGGGGGAGGCTCGAGGAGCTGGGCCCTCCAACAGTTGGAGGAGGCTGAGGGGTATGGCTTCAGGCTTATCGACGTCGATGAGGTTCCTGGGGATGCGGTCGTCGCCTGCCCCTACGGCGTAGGCGGAGGGGTTAGGGAGGAGGTTAGGAGGAGGCTTAGCGGTCTGCCGAGGCTCCCACGACGTGAGGTGGTCTCCCTCGGCGTTGAGACCCTTGAGGACTTCCTGGGCAGAGAGCTATACGGCTTCGTGGCCGGTGAGCTTGGGGCTGGAAACACCTTCCTGGCGATGTATATGGCAGCCTTGACGGGGAGGTATATCGTCGATGGGGACGCCGTTGGACGCTCCGTCCCTGAGGTGGGGCACTCAACCTTCAACCTCCTCGGCATCGACATCACGCCCTACGTCGTCGTCTCACCCTTCGGAGACGTCCTCATAGTCGCCAGGGTTCTCAACGACTCCAGGGCTGAGGACATCGACCGCTATATGGCCGTGGCCTCTGGGGGTGGAGTCACCGTCATAGACCATCCAATTGAGGGGTGGAGGCTGAGGGGGGCGATAGTTGAGGGAACAATCTCTAAGAGCATGGAGGTGGGTAGGGCGCTGAGGAGGGCTGGGGAGGAGCATAGAGACCCCGTTGAGGCTGTTGTGGAGGCCACAGGTGGAGCCGTCATCTTCAGAGGCGTCGTGGAGATGTTTAGACGTGAGGGGCGGGAAGGCTTCCTATGGGGTGAGACCCATATAAGAGGCGTGGGAGAATACGCCGGTAGACGGATGAGGATATGGTTTAAGAATGAGAACCTCATCTCCTGGCTCGACGACAGGCCCTACGTCACCTGCCCAGACCTCATAACCATCCTCGACCCGGAGACGGGCTACGCCCTCTCAAACTTCACCGATGAGATAAACCCCGGCAGGGAGGTCGCCGTCATCGCCATCAAGGCTCCGGAGATATGGAGAACGGATCGAGGCTTGGAGCTCCTATCGCCGAGATACTTCAGCTTCGACATCCCCTATAGGCCGATGGAGGAGATTCTATCTGAGGCCTAAAGAACCCTGATGACACCCCTCCGAGGCTCAAATATCCATCCATTATATCTCAACTCCTCTATGATTCGGTTAAGCTCTTGTTCGCCGAGGTTGAACTCGCTTCGAAGTAGGTCTTTGAACTCCTCCTCCCTGAAGCTCTGTCCGCTGAGGCCTCCGACGAAGTCGAGGATGCTCCTCTTCTCGCTTATCGGCATAGCCGTCGACGGCGGAGTCGGCTCAACAACCCTCGGGGCCTCCAGGGGTTTCTCAACGGCCTCAAGCTCCTCAAACTCGAAGAGGCCTCGACGCTTGCGCATTCGACGCTCCTCAACGGCTTCGAGGTGGCGTTGGTATTCCCTCCTCGCCAATTCGTATAGGCTTCGGATTTTACCCGGTATGTCGAGGCCTACGAGGACGCCTACTATGGAGACCCAGGGTGAACGCTCTATGGGGTATATGCCAAGAACGACGTCTCTCCCTATGAGGGTGTCCTTGAAGCAGCGTCTCACCCTGTCAACCTGGAGCGTCGTGAAGAGATGGCTGGGGCCTTCGATGCCGAAGATGGCTCCGACAGCCGTCTTTGTGTCGACGTCGGCGAAGAGGCTGCTATTCCAGGTGTCCACCAGCGTCGATGATAGGTCTTCAACCTCATCTGATCTGGCTTTATAGTTGGAGAGGGTTGCGAAGCCCTCATAGCGGAAGATCGTCGAAAGCTCCGACTCATCTATGCGGTCAGCCCTACTCGGCATGTGAGCCAAATCGACGAGGTCGAGGAAGGTCTCAACGACGACTCGGTTCACAGCCTCATAGGCCTCGGTGAGCGTCTTATGGGGATAGTGGGCCACGATCTTGTCGTTATCTATGCAGATCAAGGCCTTCAGGGCTTCCTGCCTGTAGAGGAGGTCTAGGCCTCTAACCGCGTTGATCTTCGTCTTAACGCTCTCCCTCTCGAAGGGCAGGGTGGCGATGGCGATGCACTCTCCACCGAGGTCTCCGATGATCTCAGCCACTATGGGGGCGATCCCAGAGCCTGAGCCTCCTCCTTCTCCTAGGGTCAACAGAACAATATCCGTGTCTGGGGCCAGCAGCCTCCGGATCAGCTCCTCTATATGGCCTCGGGCCTCTATCGCCGCCCTCCGGCCCTCCTCCCAGTCCCTGGCCGCCCCCCTCCCAGAGCCTATGCAGAGCTTATTCCCCTCTGGGATGTTCGTATGCGTCAATAGGTCGGCCTTATCTGTGTTGATGGCGCAGACATCGACGATGACCCCCTTCCTCGCCTTCGCTAGACCCTTGAAGGAATTTGCGATCTTACCGCCGCAGTGCCCCAATCCTATTGTGAGAAACCTCATGCTCAAGTTATGAGGGGGGATGAGAATTAAAAAGTATCATCACCAAGCCGCATCGTCGGCGGGACAGCTATCTACGCCTCTCCACCTCCCTCAACTCAAGCTTCCTGAAGAGTCTTCGAAGCTGCCTCTTCATCCGTCTACCATCCCTGCTTAAGCCGAGGTAATCGGCGAACTCGGGCGTCGTCCTCACGATGATCCTACGGCCATGGCGCTCACGTGTTATCAGCCCCATCTCCTCCAGCAGCCGTAGATGCCGATAGACGTGGCTTCCCCGAGCCTCCACGATACGCCTCTGCTCTATCGGCTGATAGAGGGCGATGAAGGACAACGTCCTTAGAGGCCCCCGCGTCAATAGGGGCTTAGGGCTGAATCTCTTAGCAACCCTAGAATACTCAGCCCTCAACTGCAGCACGGCTCTACCCCCAGGGAGAAGCTTAACCTCCAGCGGGCTTCCAGATCTTTGATACTCCTCAGACAGCCTCCTGATGAGGTCTGCCACCTCCCCCTCCGAGTCAAGCTTCAGGTATTCACAGAGTTCAGTTAAGGTCAGCGGTCTACCAGCCGCATATAGGAGGGCCTCCAGCTCTGCAAGCTTACTCATCGAAGACCCCTCAAAGCCTCCATATGCCTTATGCTCCGCTCGATATGCTCCCTGGAGGCTATGTCGCCTCTATGCCATAATGCCCCACCCCTTATGGCCTTGATGCCCTCTAGGCTGATTCGCCTCGCCTCCTCTATGGAGTCGCCGATGCCGACGACGCAGACGGCTCTCGACCTGAGGGCGTAGACCTCGCTGTCTCGGAGTTCCATAGAAGCTGGATAGATCCTCATCCGGTCGCCGTATCGCTCCATCAGCCGATAGGCCTCTGAGAGGTCTATGGGGCCGCCGACCTCCCCACGTCTAACCCGTTCTGGGTAGACCTCCTCGAAGCCGCCGTAGCTGGGTGGAACCTTATAGATGACCACGGAGGCCTTATGCTCCACCTCCACCCTGGTTAGGTTGCCCTCCAGCATCCGGTAGCAGACATCGACGAAGTCATCCTTCAGCAGGGGGAGTATATTGATGATCTCTGGGTCTCCAGGCCTGCTGTTATTCTCCAGTATCTTCGGCCCCTCAGCCGTATGGATGAAGGCGACGTAGAAGGGTATTCCGAGGAGCTCGGGGTTTCTATCCTCGCCTCGTAGATGCCTGAAGAGTCTCTCGACGAGCCTTCGCTCCTGCTCCCAATCCTCAGGGGTCATGTAGGGGAGGGTGTCCCCCACATCCTTATAGGAGCCCATCCCACCGGTGTTTGGGCCTCTATCACCGTCGAAGGCTCGCTTATAGTCTCTGGTCTCAGGAAGCGGAACGAGGCGTCGACCGTCGCAGAAGGCTTGGAAGCTGGACTCCTCCCCCTCAAGCTTCTCCTCCACGATTACGGGGCCATGCCTCAAGTTGGCGTAGAAGTGCTCTAGGATCCCCTCCCGAGTTGTGAAGTGGTCTCCCCAGACGCCTACGCCCTTACCTGCAGCCGGTGTATCGGGCTTCACCGCCACTCGGTTTTTGAGTTCATCAAGCCAGGCCTCAAGGTCTCTGCGCAGGGCCTCGTCGCTTGGATATTCAGCCCTATCGAAGACCTTGAATCGGGGATTCACCTCGGGTATGATCTCCTGGAAGAGTCTGCGCTGAGCAATCTTGCTCCCCTCCAGGGTGTATCTCTTTGTGGGGCTGATCACCGGTATGTCAAGCCTCCCCTCCAGGAGGTCTCGGATGCCGTTGATGATGGGCTTCTCAGGGCCTATGATCCCGAAATCTATTCGATGTCGATGCCTCTCAGCGAAGCGTAGAATCTTCCCCACATCCAAATCTGGGATGACGACATGCTCCTCAGCCCTCTCAACGTTGAAGGGGTTTCGCTGTTTATCAGCTATGTAAAGCTCCACCTCGTACTCAAGGCTCCTCTTGAAGGCGTCCACCATGGCTGCGGCCCTCGCCCCATAGGAGACCACCAGAATGCCGACCCGCTCCATCAAAACATTATGGTCTAGACCTATGCCTTTAAACTTCCGAGCTGGATCATAGTAGTCTCAAGGCCCATAGGACGAGGCGGGAGAGCTTCTAAAGATGGTAGGTGGATGCGTGGTAGCATCTCTTAGATGAGTGAAACAGTCCCTTCCTCCTCAGCTCCCCTATGATTCTGGAGACCTCCCGCTTTCTAGACCGTCATCTTAGCCCTCAGCGGCTTACCCGCCCTTCTCATAGCCTCCAGGACAAGCTCCTCGTGACCTAGGAAACCCTTTTTATAGCTTAAGGCTTCACATAGAACCCCAAATGATCAAGGCCATCCTCCTCGACTGCTGGGGAACCATCCTCCATGCGCCGAGTCTGATGACGAGGGATTCAGCCATAGAGGCCTTCCATAGAACCCTCCGAGAGCTGGGCTATGAAGCTGACTTCAAAAATTTCCGAGAGGCATATCTCAGGGAGGCTGAGCGCCAACATAGGGAGGCCGACAGCGACTATAGGGAGCTGGACTACGTTGAGAGGCTGAGGAGGGTTCTCGAAGCCATAGGCCTTGAGGAAGATGCGAAGAGGCTGGCTGAGGAGATCTGGAGGCGCTACCTCGACGAATGGCCGAGGCAGAGCAGATTAGACCCAGAGGCTCCAAGGCTTCTGAGAAGGCTGCGAGAGGCCTATAAGCTGGCGCTGGTGACAAACTTCCCAGACCTACCCACAGCCCATAGGGTGTTTGACACCCTCAACCTCTGGGAATACTTCGACGCCATACTCGTCTCAGCCGAGGTGGGATACAGGAAGCCAAGCCCCATCATCTTCCAGAAGGCCCTTGAAAGGCTGGGGGTGAAGCCCCAGGAGGCCGTTATGGTGGGAGACACCCTTGAGGCCGACGTAGAGGGGGCGAGGAAACTCGGCGTAAAAACCATCCTCATAGACCCAGAGAGGGCGAGGAAGGGAGAGAGCCTAAAGGGAGTTGACGCCATCATCGGATCTTTAAGAGAATTGGAGGGGGTTCTGGAGGAGGTAATTGGATAAAGGGTTTAAGTGATGATGGTGTAAAGATGGGTGTGGAGCTCTCAGAGATCATGGAGAGATTGAGAATGGGTGTAAGGGAGGGAGCTCACCCCTCGCAGGTGGAGGGAGTCCTAGAGATGCTTAGAGAGTTGACGGAGGGATGTGAGACCCCTTCACTTGAGAGGATTAGAGACATCACATCGAAGCTCCCTATCTCGACGACGGAGACTATCAGGGAGCTGAGGAATAGAGAGCTGGTTTAGATGCTATACATAGATACCTCAGCCCTACTCAAATTCTATAAACCCGCATCTCAGAAGAGGCGTTGAAGGCGAGGGTATAGAGGTTATAGACCCAGAGGAGCAGGCCTAACGGAGGCTTTAACCTCCGGAACCCCAATAACTAAGATTGGTGAGGATTTGACCCTGGGTATATGGCGCTTCTCAGACCGCCTCCCACCCGTCCCCGAGGATTGTAGGGTGACCCTCGGCGAGAGTGACACCCCCCTAATAAGGCTGAGGGGACTCGACATCTGGGTTAAGGTCGACTATGTGAATCCCACGGGGAGCTTCAAGGATCGAGGTGTCGCCTACCTAGTCTCAAAGCTGCTGGAGGAGGGTGTTGAACGGGTCGTCATCGACTCCTCGGGGAACGCCGCCGTCTCAACGGCGGCCTACTGCTCCAGAGCCGGCATCGGGCATTTGGCTGTGATGCCTCAATATTCGCATAGGGAGAAGAAGGCTGAGGTTCTATGGCATGGCTCCCGCATCGTCGAGGCCCCCGACAGGGATTCAGCTCGGCTTTACGCCCGCAGGATCGCGGAGGAGCTTGGCATCAGATACATCGGCTTCGCCCTTGAACCCTATGCGGTTCCAGGGTTTGAAACCGTCGTCTACGAGATCGAGGAGGAGCTGCATCCAGATGCCGTCTTCATCCCAACTGGAAGCGCGACAAACCTCGTCGCCATAGGCAGAGCCTATTTGAAGATGGAGGGGCAGGGTGAGATCGAAGGCCTACCACAGCTCCACTGCGTCCAGTCGGCGGCCTGCGCACCCATAGCCGGCGAGTTCGTCGACTATAAGCCGATAGATTCGACGATGGCTGAGGGCGTCATCGTTCCGCACACCGAACGTAAGGAGGAGGCGGTGAGACTCATAGAGGAGACCGGTGGAACGGGATGGGTCGTCGACGATGATGAGGTCTATAGGGCCTTGGAGCTTCTAGCCCTGAACGGAGTCTATGCCTCCCCGACTGGGGCTGTCGCCGTGGCTGGAGCCTTGAAGGCCGATTTGAGGGGGAGGCGCATCGTCTGTATCGTCACCGGAAGCGGCTTGAAGGCAAACCTGATGCCGAGGGGCTTCGAGGATCGAATCCTCAGGATCGGCGATGAGGGGGAGTTGGAGAGGCTTATCGAGGAGCATCGGCTCTAAAGCCTAGGAGGGGTAGGAGGAGGCGGTTCTCCACAACCCCCCTCAGCTGCCTATCGAGGCTGAGGATCAACGGCACATCGGCCTCATGTAGAGACCCATGGGAGCGAAGCTCCACATCCCTGTAGGGAGAACTTGGATTTAGGCCGAGGGTGTAGTCCTCCTCGGCTAGAAGCATCAAGTCTCCGATCCTGTCTCTTGGGAGCCTAAATCTCTCGGCGGCCTCGTCCCTGGTGAGGGCCAGCTCTATGCCCTCAGCCTCGGAGAGGATGCGCCTCGCCTCTTCGACGTCTTCGAGGTAGAGGTAGGCTGAGCCTCCCAGATTCATGTGATGAATATAGTGCTCATCCCTGATGGCTGCTGTTAAGTGGGCCTCTATGCCATGCTCAGCCAACAGCCTAACGGGGTCGAGGTTCACCCTTTTAGCTCTCATGCCATGGTCAGCCGTCAAGCCGAGGATGACCCCGAGGCCATAGATGGCTTCAAGCTCCTCGTCGATGGCGCTTAGATAGTCTCGCATCTCATCGTCTCCTGGGCCATGTTTATGGAGCATGTAATCCGTCGTCGAGGCATAGATCAGATCCCAGCGGTGATGCTCCACCTCCCATCTCAAGGCCCTCAGAAGCCATAGGTCTGCCTCAGCCGTATAGATGGAGGGCGGCCGTCCCAGGGCCTTGACCATCTCATCGCTGGGCTTCTCCACCGAGTAGGAGTGGGTCACCCCCCTGGAGAGAAGTCTGCGGAGTTTATCCTTCACCGTTAATAGCAGCGTTCTGAGGCCTCTCCTCGAGGCCTCCTCCAGTAGTGTTGGGCATCTGAGGAAGACGGCGTCATCCATGTAGATGTCCAGCCCCCTGACTCTGTCATAGTAGGTGTTCCCCGAGATTCCATGCCTCTCAGGGTAGGAGGCTGTGAGTATGGAGGCGTGATTGATGTTGGTTACTGAGGGTATCATCACCTTGGCAGTTGTGGAGACGCCCTCCCTTATTAGGGCGTCTATGAAAGGCGTGTCGGCAGCCTTCAGGTAGTTCCAGTCAACCCCGTCGAGGCAGAGGGCGACCACCGTCATCGACATCCCTCCAGGTAGTCTAGGAGCTTCCCTAGATCCTCGATGACCTGGCAGTCCTCCTCTAACAGCCTGCGACTCCACTCGGTTTGGGTGAGGAGGCCGAGGAAGGGGACTCCGGCTCTCCTAGCCGCCTCCAGGTCTGTGGTCGTATCCCCTATGTAGAGAGCCTCAGATGGCTCCACCTTCAACAGCTCTATCACGGCGAGTAGATGCCTTGGATCGGGCTTTGGATGCGGCACATCATCCCTCGCTAGGAGGGTGTCGATGTATCGCCGTAGGCCTACCCTTTTGAGGCTGCTCTCTGCGTAGAGTCTACAGCTCCTCGTTGCCACACCTATCTTTAGGCCCCTCGCCCTCAGCGTCTCCAGGACTTTGGGGGCCTCTGGATTCATCTTCACCCTTGGGAGGGCTTCAAGCTCTATCTGGCTGAGGGCCTCATCGATGCGTCTCATCAGCCTCCTCCAATCGGCTTCGCCCCCTCCCTGCTCTATGTATCGGCGATGGGCGAGGTTGAGCATCTCCCAGATCTTAAGATCATCAAACCCCTCCAACTCGACTCCGGCCTCTCTTAGCAGCCCCCTTATCGCCTCCCTCATCCCCCGATAGTCGAGCCTTGAATCTATGAGGACTCCATCGAGGTCGAAGACTACGGCCTCAAACACCATTTTAAGGGAGATTCATCGACACTTCCTTAAATCATCAACTACATAGACCTTAGAGACGGCTTGCTCTACCTCGTCTTCACGACGGGGAGATGCAACCTCAGATGCATCTACTGTGGAGGCAGCTTCGATCCAGGAGTGGTGCCCTGGAGCGTCCAATACGATGTGGAAGACCTCAAGGGATTCATGGAGGGAGACCCAGAGCCCATAATTGGATTCTATGGAGGTGAACCCCTCCTAAACGTCGAGTTCATTAAGGATGTTATGGATGAGATTCCCGACGCCATATACCTCATCCAGACGAATGGCCTCCTCGTCGAGAGGCTCGATGAGGCCTACTGGAGACGCTTCAACACGGTTCTCCTCTCAATCGACGGCAGAAGGGAGACGACAGACTACTATAGGGGGAGAGGCGTCTACGACAGGGTTCTCAGGGCTGCGAGATGGCTAAGGGGGAGGGGC
>JAPDJB010000082.1 GCA_029259285.1 Candidatus Bathyarchaeota archaeon
CTCTGAGCCGCCTCTGATGAGGATGGAGACCGCCTTCGGGTTGCGGCAGCCCTCCACGAAGATCATCTTGTCATCTCCAACCTTCCTCTCCTCGACGAGCTCCGCGTAGCCGGCATCCTTCTCGGAGAGGTCATCTATATTTGTGACTATCCTCGCTCCGGTGGCCTTTGCGAGGGCCTCCATATCGCTCTTCTTAAGCCTCCTCGCCGCGAGGATACCCTCCCTTGCGAGGAAGTGCTGAGCCATATCGTCGATGCCCTTCTGGCAGAAGAGGACGTTTATCCCAGCCTTCTTCACCTTCTCCACCATCTCCCTTAGCATCTGCTCCTCCTGATCCAGGTAGGCCTGCATCTCCTCGGGGGTCTCTATATGTATCTTTGAATCGAACTCCGTCTTCTCGATCTCCAGCGGGGCGTTTAGGAGGGCGATCCTGGCGTTCTTCACCACCTTCGGCATCCCTGGGTGGACGACCTCCTTGTCGATGACCAGCCCCCTGATCAGCCTTGTATCCCTTACGGAGCCTCCCTGCTTCTTCTCTATCTTCACCATATCTATGTCGACCGTATACTTCCCATCCTTCTCCTCAGCTATCTGTAGCACGGCGTCGACGGCCAAGTCGGCGAGATAGTCGCTCTCACCGGCTATGAGCTTGCTCGCCATGGAGGTCTTGGCCACCTTCTTCAGCATCTCCCTATCCGTCGGGTCAACCTTTATCGCGATCTCCCCTAGGAACTCCAGGGCCTTCTCCTGGGCAGTCCTAAAGCCGTCGATGATGACCGTTGGATGAATCTTCTTATCCATCAGCTCCACGGCTTTGCCTAAGAGCTCGCCGGCGAAGACGACGACGCTGGTGGTTCCATCGCCCACCTCATCGTCCTGGGCCTTGGCGACCTCCACCATCATCTTCGCAGCCGGATGCTCCACATCCATCTCCTTCAGCATCGTCGCACCATCATTGGTGATGGTGACGTCGCCGAAGCTGTCGACGAGCATCTTATCCATACCCTTAGGCCCAAGGGAGGTTCTAACGGCCTCAGCTATTATCCTCGCAGCCATTATGTTGGCCCTACGGGCCTCGTCACCCCTTCTCCTCTCGGTTCCCTCCTTGAGAATGAGAACCGGAATGCCACCCGCAGAACCAGCTATGCTCATCTTATTTACACCTCGGAAACCATAGACGAAACCCTAGAATTGGAATATAAACTTTTCACCGCGATTCAAGCTCTAAGAGGCTGGGACTCGGCTACAACCCTATTTCTGATGGTTCCTATACGCTCTATCCAGGCCTCCACGACATCCCCTGGCTTCAGCAGCTTCTCTAGGTCGGCCATGCCGACGCCTGAGGGGGTTCCAGTCGCTATCACATCTCCAGGCTCTAGGGTCATCCCCTCGGAGAGTATGCTGATTATCTCGGGGATATCGAAGATCATACGGCCCGTGTTGGAGCTCTGCCTAAGCTCATCGTTCACCTTCAGCCACATATCTAGGTTCATAGGGTCTCCAACCTCATCGGGCGTCGCTATGTGGGGGCCCATGGGGGCGAAGGTGTCGAGGCTCTTACCCCTAAACCACTGTCTATGCCTCCGCTGGAGGTCTCTCGCCGTGACATCGTTGAAGACCATATATCCCGCGACGTAGTTGTAGGCCTCCCCCCTGGAGATATATTTACCTCTACGCCCTATCACCAGGGCCAGCTCCACCTCATAGTCCAGCTCCCCCGTCGCCCTTGGATAGACTATGTCATCATAGGGACCCACGATGGCTGTTGGAGCCTTGGTGAAGAAGACGGGGACCTCCGGAGGCTCAGCTCCACCCTCCTCCACGTGATCCATGTAGTTGAGGCCGAGGCAGATGATATTCTTCCTCGGCCTCACAGGGGCGTCAAGCTCCACATCCACGGCCCTTACGAGTAGGCCGTCTCCAAGGAGATCCTCAGCCTCTCCCTCGCTTAGGATTCTCTCAGCCTCCTCCACCGCCTTCTCAGCCTCCCTCAGCCCCTCCTCCAATAGGGAGATCATATCATAGTTGAAGGGGCCATCGAGATCCTCCATCGCTTCCCCTAGATGCCGTTCAAAGGCCCTATTCAGGTCGAGGATATATTCCCCGATGAGGGCGCCTATTCGGCGGCCATCCCTACGATAGGCGACGAGCCTCATACACAACCCCTTTAGGCTTGAGACTTTTATCCATATTGGCATGGAGGTCAAGACCCACGGGAGGGCCAGCCTCAGACTTGTTGGCAGACCCATAGAGCTGGGGGAAGGCGAGGCGGTGGCTGAGCTGGAAGCCCTGGAGGAGATGGCCGTCGATGATCGGGGACTCATTCATGGAGGCTTCACCTTCGGATTGGCCGACTATGCCGCCATGCTCGCCGTCAACCATCCCAACGTCGTATTGGCCTCAGCGGAGGTGCGCTTCACAGCCCCCGTGAAGATCGGAGACCTGATGAGGGCTGAGGCGAGGGTGATAGGGGAGCGGGGTAGATGGCGGCGGGTTGAGGTGGAGGTCTCCGTCGATGGGAGAAGAGTTCTCGAGGGCGTCATGGACTGCGTGATCCTAGAGCAGCACGTCCTCGATAAGCTTCGAGATGATGAGTCTTCCTAAATCGATTTTCTTATGGGTTTTCGAACACTAAGACTTTTATAGGGGTACCCTATTCATATTGAGGGTTCAGGTGGGTACCCTTGCCGATAGTGTTTGATCCTGGGAAAGAGGGTTTGGAGAAGGTCCTAAGGGACTATCAGATAGAGGCTCTTAGGGTAGTTTGGGCCAATGCGGAGAGGGGTGTGACCTCCAGGGAGGTTTGGGAGAGCGTTAAGAAAGCTTTGGAGGGTGTAAAGACGATCTCTAGGGCGTCCATAATAAACTTCCTCAACGCGATGTGTGACGATGGCATCCTACGCTACAAGGAGGAGACCTGTAAGGGTGGGATGAGGCGTAAGTATTTCCCAGCCCTCGACGAGGAGGGCTTCAAGAAGTACATCGCCCAAACCGTCATCGAGAGCCTGTTGAGAGACTTCCCAGAGCAAACCCTGGAGGCGATAAGAGAAACCCTCGGCAGATATCCGGAGCTGGCAGATAAATTAAGGAGCCTCCTCTAAGCTGCGACTCTCACTGCTTCATCCCTCATCCTAGCTGATACCACCGATAACCGCCCTGACGATTTTACCTGGCTTAAGTCCTAGGGACTCTCCCTTAGAGGTTGCGGCCTTGATCTCGGCGTTGAGGACGTCTTCGAAGGTGTTAACGCCGGTGACCACCGCGGCGGCTGCCCCCAGCTTCTCTGCCACCTCGAGGTTTAGGTAGCCGCACATGATGAAGCCCCTTTCGCCGAGGATGAGGAGCATCGGAGGCGTCCCAGGCATCTCAACCCTCAAACCTAGGAAAGATTTACCCTCAACCTCTAACTTCTCGATCTCTATCATAGTCCATCTCTATAGCCTCCTCCATGGGCGATTTAATACTTCCCACAGGTTTTTATTAGCCGCCTCATATCTCAAGCTGTCTTGAGCCAGGGGGATGTCTTCACCCTCCTCTGCAGGCCGATTCGAAGACTGATCGGGGAGAGGGGGTTTAAGGAGCCGACGGAGCCTCAGAGGAGGGTGATCCCCCTCATCCTAGAGGGGAAGAATGTCCTATTGATCTCGCCGACGGCGACGGGTAAGACCGAAGCCGCGGTGCTCCCCATCTTCCACCTCTACCTCCAGAGCGGTGAAAGACCGCCGGGAATCAGCATCCTCTACATCACACCTCTCAGGGCGCTGAATAGGGATATCCTCGATAGGTTGAGTTGGTGGTGTTCAAAGCTGGATATCAGGCTGGCGGTGAGGCATGGAGATACATCGCTGAGGGAGAGGAGCATCCAGAGTCGAAGCCCCCCGGAGATGTTGATAACGACGCCTGAGACTCTGCAGATCGTCCTCCTCGGGAGGAGGTTGAAGCGATACTTGAAGGCTGTGAGATGGGTCATCGTAGACGAGGTTCACGAGCTGGCCGATAATAAGAGGGGATGCCAGCTCAGCGTCGCCCTGGAGCGGCTGAGGGAGATCACCGGAGGAGACTTCCAGATCATCGGTCTAAGCGCCACCATCGGCAGCCCAGAGGAGGTGGCACGATTCCTCGTCGGCGATGAGAGACCTATAGAGGTAGTGAAGGTCTCCGTCGCGAGGAGGATGGAGCTGGAGGTTCTATACCCCGAGGTGGAGCCTGAGGACTATGAATTGGCCGAGAAGCTCTATACGCATCCGGAGGTGGCGGCGAGGCTTAGGGTGATGAGGGAGCTCGTTGAGAGGCATAGGACGACGCTGATCTTCACGAACACCAGGTCGACCTCCGAGGTGTTGGCCAGCAGATTCAACATCTGGGATGTCGGATTCCCCCTCAGCATCCATCATGGTTCTCTGGCTAAGACGAGTAGGATAGCGGCTGAGAGGGGTTTGAAGACAGGAGACCTCAGAACCGTCGTATGCACATCATCCCTGGAGCTGGGCATAGATATAGGTCGCATAGACCTCGTCATCCAATACAACTCCCCGAGGCAGGTGACGAGGCTGCTTCAGCGAGTCGGGAGAAGCGGGCATAGGTTGGGGAGGGTGGCGAAGGGCGTTATCGCGGCCATAGACAGCGACGACGCCCTGGAGGCGATGGCCATCGCCCGCAGAGCCCTCAGGGAGGAGTTGGAGCCTGTTGTGATACCTGAGAAGCCCTACGATGTCTTGATAAATCAGATCGTGGCTGAGCTTATGCCCAGGGGCCGCCTATACTTCCTACAGATACTCAGGGTCTTCGGCAGGGCCTACCCCTATAGGAAGCTGACGGAGGAGGACATCAAGTTCGTTGCGAGATATATGCATGAACGCTTCCCAAGATTGGCCTGGGTCTCGGAGGTCGATGAGGTTCTGATAAAGCCGAAGGGGCAGAGCCGAAGCCTATACAGATACTTCTTCGAGAACATCTCCATGATACCAGATGAGAAGGATTACCTCGTCATCGACGTCGACAGCGATACACCTGTGGGAATACTCCACGAGGCCTTCGTCGCGGAGTATGGAAAACCAGGGGTGAAGTTCATCATCAGGGGCAGCCCCTGGAGAATCCTCAACATCTACGGCGACAAGATATACGTCAAAGCCGAGGAGGATCCGACGGGGGCTATACCAAGCTGGATAGGTGAGGAGATACCCGTCCCCCTCGAGGTGGCCCTGGAGGTTGGATGGATAAGAGGTGAGGTTGAGAGGCTGCTTCATCGGGGGGCCACGAGGGAGGAGGTGGCTGAGAGACTGGCGGCCCTCTATCCGGCGAGGAGGGAGACGATCCTCAGAGCCATAAGGGAGACGGTTGAGCAGGTGGAGATGGGGCTGCCCGTCCCAACGGATAGGCGCATCATCGTCGAGGAGTTTGAAGAGAACATCGTCGTCCACGCCCACTTCGGCACCCTCGTAAACAGAACCCTCGCCAGGCTGCTGGGCCACGTAATCTCTGAGGAGACCGGCTTCCCAGTGGCCGTCCAGCAGGATCCCTACAGGGTGATATTGGAGACAGTCGCTGGGGTCGATGCGAGATATGTGGCGGAGCTCCTCAAGGAACTCGCCCATAGAAACCTGGAGAAGGAGCTTAGAGAGGCGGTGACGAAGACCGGCCTCTTCAAGCGTAGATTGATAAATGTAGCCAGGAAGAGTGGAGCCCTCAGCAAGTATGCCAACTTCAGCAACGTCACCTTAGGCAGATTGATCAGGGGCTTTGAGGGAACCTGCATCTTCGAGGAGGCCTATAAGGATACGCTTAGGAAGGATATGGATGTGGAGTCAACCCTGAGGATGCTGAGAAAGATAGCCGAGGGGGAGATAGAGGTTATAGCCCTCGACGAGGGGCCTACGCCGATAGCGAGGGCCGCCATGGAGAGCATAAGGATGAAGACGGACATCGTCCCACCGGAGCGGATGAACCGCATCATCCTCGAATCAGCCAGGGTGAGACTCCTAAACGAGTCGAGAGTCCTCCTCTGCATGAAATGTCGAAGATACATCGATTGGGTGACTGTGAGAGAGGTCCCCCCTCAGCCCCGCTGCCCCCTCTGCGGCTCCACTGAGCTTGGAGTCTTCGACCACAGCCCTGAAGAGGTGATGGAGCAGTCATCGAGGGATCGCAGAGGGGCGAAGACGGCGAAGTGGTGGAGGAGGGGGAAGGACTACTCGAAGCTCGTCTCCCTCTATGGTCGAAGGGCCATACTGGTGGCTGCGGCCAAGAGGATCGAACCCTCAGAGGCCTGGGACATCCTCTCGGAGACCGAAGATGAATCCGATGAGTTCTTCGAGCGCATCGTCGAGGCTGAGAGGAGGGCCCTGAAGAACAGATTCCTATAGCGACGATGTTATTAGCCCATAGGGGCCTCCTATATGCGATGAGGAGGATAGGCTTCGTCACCATCGGTCAGTCTCCGAGGAGCGACTTGGTTCCAGGGATCATGGAGACCCTCGGCCCAGGCTTCGAGGCCGTTGAGAGGGGCGCCCTCGACGACCTAACCCTCGAGGAGGTGAGACGCCTCGAACCGGAGAGGGGTGAGGGGCTGCTCGTCACGAGGATGAGAGACGGAACAGAGGTGAGGATCACAAAGGATTTCGTCGTCCCGAGGATGCAGAGATGCATCGACGAGCTGAACTCCATGGGGTTGGAGGTTATAATGCTCCTATGCGCAGGGGGTTTCCCAGAGTTCAGGTCTAAGGCCCTCATCGTCAGACCCCTCGAGGTTCTCAGAGGCGTCGTCGACGCCTCGCTGAGGAGGGGGCTGCTGGGAATACTCTATCCAGCGGCTGAGCAGACGGCTAAGGCGGCTGATGAATGGGCCACTGAGCATCGGAGAGTCTACGCGGACGCCGCCTCCCCCTACGGCCCTGTGGAGGAGGTGGAGGCCGCAGCCCATAGACTGGCTGAGAGGGGGGTTGACCTGACGCTGATGATCTGCATGGGCTATACGGCGGAGATGAAGCGTATAGTCAGGGAGACTACGGGGAGACCCGTCATCCTGGCGAGCTCCATGGCTGCGAGGGCCTTGAAGGAGCTCCTCTCTTAGGGCTGTGGGCTACGACATATATCTCTGCGCTCCCCTTCCTCGAAGCCATGGGCTTATGGGCCTTCACATAGCTGAAGGAGGCCTTCACCTCCCTCAGGAAGGATTCATACTCCGATCCCTGGAAGGCCTTAACCACAAGCCATCCCCCAGGTCTCAGCAGCTCCAGGGCGACCCTCAGGGCGGCCCTGGCGAGGTCGAGCTGTCTACGATGATCGATCTCCCAGACCCCTGAGATGCTGGGCGACATATCTGAGAGGACGACGTCGACACCCCTTGGGAAGAGCGCCCTCAACCTCCTCAGGGTCTCAGCCTCAAGGGCATCCCCCTCCAAGGTGATGATGTTCTCAGCCTCCAGGGGCTTTATGGGTTTGAGGTCTACGCCGACGGCTAAGCCGTCTCTGGGTAGATGCTCAGCCACAACCTGAAGCCATCCACCTGGTGCGGCTCCGAGGTCGACGACATATTTGGCTTCATCGAGGAAGTGGAACCTCTTATTCAGCTGTATCAGCTTGAAGGCGGCCCTTGAGCGATACCCCTTCTTCCGCGCCATCCTTATGTAGGGGTCTCGACGCCTCTCCGCTCTCCATCTACCGCTCATATTCAATCCCCCTTAAAACCTCCTCCAGCTCCGCGATGGAGGCCTCCGTCTTCACCCCCCTCCCATGGATATGGGTTCTCGAAGCCCTATAACCGGCCTCCCTTAGAGCTGAGACCACCAACTCCGTCGGCAGCGATGAGAGGCCAAGCCTGGAGCAGATGACGTCGATATGATAGAAGGTCGGAGGCAGCTCTGCCTCCTCCATGGAGAGTCTGAGAATCCTGGGAAGCCTCGAATCCAAGTCCATTCGACCCCGAGCCAAGTGAAGCATCTCCAAGCAGAAATCTGGGTCGGAGAGTGATCCAAGCCATAGGGGGCCTCCAAGCATCATCTTCGAACCACATCTAGGACAGGCCCTGCTGCTGGGATACTCATGTGAGGCAGCCCTATGGAGGCAGTTGGGGCAGTGGAGGAGATAGCCCAGCTCGCCGAGGCGCTTATCCGCCTTCCTCGCCCCCTCCTCCAGAAGCGCGTAGAGTCTGATATAGTGATCGGCGGCGTAGCTGAAGAGGGGTGTGGCGGCCACATCATGCCTCGCCGCCTCCCTAACGAGAGAGCCGACGAGCAGCCGTAGAGCCACCTCATGGCAGTAATCGGTTCTGAGGGGGAGACCCCCATAACGTCTTAGGCAGACCTCGGGGTAGAGGCCGCAGAGCGGAGGCATATCGGTGGCCGTCAGGGCGAGTAGGCCTCCATCTCTACAGCTCCTTATGGCGGAGTCTACAAAGGGGATCGGCGATCCGAAGGGGTCTACGTCGACGTAGTCGAAGCGTCCATAGGGTCTATCATGAAGAGACAGCAGCAAGTTGGCTTCGAGAAGTCTAACCCTCACACGATTAGAGACATCGTTGAGATTTATGTTCCTCTCCGCCAGCTCGACGGCGAGGGGGTTTAGATCCCCCATCACGACCTCGCCCACGCCCTCCGCCTCCAGGGCTAGCCTTATCCCCCTAACGCCCGTGCCGCACATAGGCTCGCATAGGGTTAGGAGTCTCCCATAACGCCTATGTAGGGCTGAGACGATGAGGATGGCTGAGTCCCTATTCATCTTCATCCGTGGATTGTAGAAGACCGGCGCCTTAGTCGGCTCATCTACCTCCACGTCTGGGATGAAGATGATCGCCTTACCCTCTCTAATCCTCCTCGTCGGGAAGGGGAGCATCGAGGAGATATGACACTGATCCAATATATGCTTCAGGATGGATACATCTATAAAGCTGAAGAATTTGAAGGGGGAATGTAGTGCATAGGGGAGAAGAGGCCCTCTTGGGGATGGATGAGAGAAAACTGCTACGAGATAGAAGGATACAATTATTGATGGGACTCCTCCTTGGAGGAGTCTCCAGGAGCATCACGCCAATCCTAGATCCCGAGAAGGGGTATAGATACCCAGATGCGGAGAGGATACTCGGCGAGGAGGCTGAGAGACTGCTGGAGAGATTGGAGACTATAGGGTTATTGAGGAAGGAGCTATGCGGCCTCTTAGCCATCTGCCCGAGATGCGGCTCCACAAGGATCGAGAGAAGCGATGGAGCATGGAGATGCCTCAAATGTAACGCTCTAGAGGAAAACATAGAATACAAACCACTATACTGTTTCCAGCCGAATCTAGAGAGGGTTAAAAATCTCTCGGATCAATTGATCCTGCCAAGAGTCCTCGAGTTTCTACGGGAGAGGGGTTATAGAGCCGAGAGTCCTGGAGAGCTGGTGGGAGAGTCAGGTGTGAAACATAGCTTCGACGTGGTGGCGAGAGGGCTTAGGGATAATCCCCCCATCATAGTAATCGACGTAGCCCTAACCGATGGGCTGGTTGAGGAGGCGAGGGTGAAGGAGATGTTTGCCAAGGTCTATGATGTCAGCCCCTATAAGGCCGTTCTCATAGCGGTTCCAAGATTGGAGGAGGAGGCGAAGAAGCTAGCCGATAGATATGGCATCGACGCCATAGAAGCGAGAGGGCTTAAATCGCTGCTGAGGGCATTGCTCAGGACGATTCCACCCGTTGAGGAGGCGGAGTATAGGACGTTGGATGTCATGTCCCTATTATCGCTGCCGGATCACCTCAGGAAGACGGCGATGGTTCTCTGCAACCTAGGAGAGGCGACGGCTGAGGAGGTGGCTGAGAGAACCGGTAGGGCGAGGGCTGTGGAGAGCAGCTACCTCAATCAATTGGTTAGGATGGGATATCTAAAGAAGGAGAGAAGGGGGAGGAGGGTTCTCTTCTCCATCGTCTCGTAGGTGACACCCATGAAGGCCATATCGATACACTCAAGTAGGGGTGGAACCGGTAAGACGCTTCTATCCTTCAACATAGCAGCTGTCTACGCCTCAGAGGGAAGGAGTGTATCCCTATTAGACTTCGACTTCCGAGCTCCAAGCCTCTCGACACTCTTCGGAGTTGAGAGGAGGAGATGGCTGAACGACTATCTAAATGGGGAGGCGGAGGTTGAGGACGTCATAGTAGACCTATCCGACAGGCTGGGCGTAAGGGGGAGGCTCCTAGTGGGCTTCGCAAACCCTGAGATGGAGGCGATGAGGGAGATCGCCAGGAAGGATAGGAGATGGCAGACGAGGGCCCTTAGGAGGATGATGAGGCTGAAGGAAGGGCTGAGGGAGATGGGCGTCGAAACCGTGATCTTCGACACAAGCCCTGGAATCCACTACTCCTCCGTCAACGCCATAGTCTCCTCGGACATCTCCCTCCTCATCTCAACGATGGATATCGTAGACCTTGAGGGGGTTCAGAGGCTGATAAGAGACCTCTATGAGGCCTTCGAGAAGAGGGTTTACATCATCATCAATAAGGCCATACCCTACGAGATGGCCACCAGGGAGAGGAGGGAGATGCTGGTTGCTAGGATCAGCAGATACTTCAAGCATCCCCTCCTCGCCATAATACCCTGCTACTGCGACCTACTACTACAGAGCTCTAGGAGAAGGCCCTTCATTCTCGAGAAGGGGGAGCACCCCTTCTCGAGAGTTGTGAGGGAGATCGCGCACCGCCTAGACCACCTCTAGAGGTCTAGGGCCTCCCTCACCACCTCCCTGAAACGCCGCATATAGGCCCTGCCCCTACTCGTAAGCTGATAGACCTTCCTCCGCCTGCCGCCCACATGGACATCAAAGCCCTCCACCATCCCCCTCCTCTCAAGGGATGAGAGGAGAGGATAGAGGACGGGAGGACCGACCCTCAGGCCATAGCGATCCCTGAGGATCTCCATCAATCTATAACCCCACCGCGGCTCTTCGTCTATCAATCGGAGAAGGAATATATCAAGGAAAGCCCTATAGAGCCTTCTCCGGAGATCATTCCCGATATTGCAGTCATCGCTGAGCATCTAGGATAATAACATCAATCTAATATAAATTGGGGATAGGAATCCAAATCCATAACTCGACTATGAAGATGGAATTCTAAACCGTGTCTTCGATACATTTAAATAGGCATTGGGAGGGTCAACCTCGAATATATCGAAGAAGCGATATAATGTACACTCGTTCAACACAGCTACAGGTTGAGGCGAATGGGGGAATGGCGCTGACGGTCGTCGCTGGTCAAGTCTTCTCCTACATAGCCTTAGCCTTCGGCATCTTCTTCTTCCTCTACGCAGCCAAATATTATGTCGCAACGCTGCTAGCCCTCTTCGGAGGGGGGAGGGAAGCCGTAAACGATGTGAATCGCCTGAGAGATGGCGGCGTAAATGGGGGGAGGGAGCCCTTCATCTCCATCCACCTCCCCTTCTATAATGAGAGGAATGTTGCTAGGCGCATCATAGAGGCCTGTTTAAACCTCGACTACACGAATTATGAGATAATAGTCGTCGACGACTCGACGGATGAGACGGTTGAGATATTGAAGGAGATCGGTGTCAAGAGGAGGAAGCCTCTCCCCGCCATCAAGGTGATCCACAGGAGGGATCGAAGTGGATTTAAGGGGGGAGCCCTCGCCGTCGCCCTACAACACATGGATCCGAGAGCGGAGTATGTCGTCGTCTTCGACGCGGACTTCATACCTCCACGGGACATCCTCAAGAGGTTTCTCTGGTACTTCGGGGAGGGAGGGGAGGAGGCGCCGTGGAGGAACAACCATAGATTCGCAGATAGGATACTCGGCTACTTCGCCAATAACCATAGGAATGGAGGCTCCAGTATAATCGAGCGGGTTGAGGAGTGGTATAGGCGTAGGCGCATCGCGGCCGTTCAGGGCTACCAGCTTCACCATCTAAACAAGAGGGAGAACTGGATTACGAGGGGCGTCAGAACGGAGTTCAGTGGTAGCTACATGGTGGAGAGGGTCGCCGAGGAGTTCTTCGGAGCCATGAAGATGATCGCTGGAAGCGTCTACATGATCAGGGCAGACGTCCTCAGGGAGCTGGGTTGGACGACGAGCCTCACCGAGGATTGGGAGCTGACGGTGAGGCTCTACCTCGCGGGATATAAGGTCGTCTATACGCCGTTGATCCAGGCTCCAGCTGAGATTCCGACGACGATAATGAGGCTTGTCCGGCAGCGGATGCGATGGGCCGAGGGACACACCTACGTCGTCAAGAAATATTTCTGGCGTGTCCTCAGGTCTCCGACGCTGACGTGGAGGGAGAAGTTGGAGTTCCTCTACTTCTCCCCCTACTATCTCCAATCCTTCTTCTTCCTCATCGGCACCATCTCCTGGATGATCGCCGAGATGCTACATCAGCATCCCTGGTTCTGGACGGCCACCTTCGGCTGGTGCCTCATCCTCAGCAACCTTTTCGCCCTCCCCCTCATGGGACTGACCGGCCTCCTTATGGAGCGTAGCGCCTTAGAGGACTTTCCAGGCCTCCTCTCCTTCATCGCCCTCAGCTACGTCATTGCCCCCTTCCAGGCCTACGCCGCCCTCCGAGGCCTATTAGAGAGGGAGGAGGGACTCTGGTTCAGAACCTTCAAGACGGGGAGAATCACGGATCGCATCCTCAGCGTTAGGCTGAGACGACTCTTCGGATGGGTTCTACCAAGGAGGAGATCCAGCGGGGAGGGGAGAGCCGAGAGGAGGGAGGGGAGAGGGGCGCCCATCTCATCCATCATCTTCCTAATCCTACTCTCCTCCCTCATCGCCTGGATAACCATCTCCGTCAGGGCTCAGAGCGGTGGGGAGGCCCAACATACTGCTCTAGTTGTAACGAGGTCTGAGTCAACCTCAGTCAACGGCGTCGACTCCATCCTACTATTAACCCGCCTGGGGGAGGCCGCCCCGATGAGGGGTGAAGCCGAGTTCAGATATTCCGGCGATGGATGGGAGAGGGCTTGGAGACTGCTATTGGAGAGGCCGCTGGAGGAGGATTTCAAGCTGGAGGGGAGAAGCCTCATCCACCTGGAGCTGAGCGCCGACGCCCACCGCCAGGCCTACATCGAGGTGAGGATTCTGGAGGTAGATGAGGAGGGGAGGGTGAAGCCCATAGCCTCTGCGGGGAGGGTGAATGTGGAACTCTCAAACCAGCCCCTCAGAGTGAGCCTAGCCACCGATCCCGTCAGCGCCAGAAGAATCGAGCGGGGCCATACACTGCTGGTGGAGATATGGCTGAGGGGAGAATCCGGCGTCTACCATCTCCACTACGGCTCCGATGGCACCAGAGTGGAGTTTCCAGGCATAATAGTCCCCGAGAAGTCGCTGCCCCTCCTCCCCATCGCCCCCCTCATACCTGTAGCTGTGTTGAAGATGAGGAGAAGGGGGTGAGTCGAGGATGAGGAATGGATTCGGAGCTAAAAGCCTCCTCTTATGGGTTCTCCTCCTATCCCTAACCCTAATCCCACTCATAGGCACCATGAATGACCTCATGGCCAAGGCCGCAGCCCTCATAGGACTCGACGACTTCATAGAGACCAATATATCGCCGCAGATGGCTGTGACGGTTGCCGCCCTACTCACCTACGTCTTCGGCATAGAGGCCACCGCCTCAGGCCCCTCCATCTACCTGACGGAACACCAACTCCCATATAGGCTGATCCTAGATTGGAACTGCGTTGGGTGGCAGAGCCTGCTACTCCTCCTCGTAAGCCTCTTGACCGGCCTTCAGGGAGATCACTCAAGGCTCAGCCGATGGAAATGCATCATCCTAGGCCTCTTAAACGTAGCCCTGCTAAACCTCTTAAGGGTGTCCCTCGACGCCCTAATCCTAGAGGCCTACGGCCCCACCATAGCCATCGCCTTCCACGACTATGCCACACTTCCATTAACCTTCCTATGGCTAGCCGGCTTCTGGTATATCTCAACGAACTACATCCTCACGCCGAGGAGAAGCGTGAAAGCCATCAGCCCCAGAGTTCTCATCGACTTCCTCCTAGGCCGTAGAACCCTCAGCGTCGCCACCATGGCCATCATCCTCCTCTCCATCTTCCTCGGGGGGCTGGCCCTCCTCTCCACTAAGGTGGCCGCCGAGGAGGATCCAACAAAACTGAGCTTCGAGTGGTTCCCAAATCCCGTAACCGTCTGCAACATCACTACAAACCGAGTGATGACTCATCCAGACTACACCGATCTAAATGACACCGCCAAAGCAGACGCCTACACCGCCTCGGAGACCGGAATGAGGAGGATATGGGAGTTCTATCTCTACGGCCCCCTCGAGGAGAACTACACGATGCAGGGCCTCGTAACCTACGCTGTCTGGCTTAAGGGATCAGTTATCCTAGAGAGGTCACGCCTCGTCTTCACCATCTATGAAGTCGATGAGGAGGGCGATGAGACCCAAGTGAGGAGGGATTGGACCCCCATCATCCTCACCCCCACCCCAGCGAGGATCATCCTAGTCAGGACGCACTCCTCTCCCTACACCTTCGAGGAGGGGCATACCATCAAGCTGGCCATCGACCTCTATGTCAAGGCTGGTCGAACCTACACCCTCTACTATGACTCGCAGAGTCGATGGTCCTACCTCCAACTGCCAGGCATAGTCGTCCCAGAGAAGGCGTTGGGACTCCTCCTTCTGGCGCCGTTGATCCCGAGGGCGATGAACACGAGGGGGAGAGACGATGAGAAGGATTAACGCCCTAAGCTGGATTCTATGGCTCTCAGCCCTAGCACTCTCGCTGCTCCCCATGACGCAGGCCCTCAACGACTTGGGGGCCCTACTGGCGATATGGATGGGGCTGGATAGACTACTGATGAAGATTGCCCCCCTAGCTGCCAGATATGTCGCAGCCATTCTCCACCACATCTTCAGGGTTCCAACATCGATCTATGGGGCCTCCATATACCTGGAGGGGGGTGGCATCCCAATAGAGGTGAGGCTGGATTGGAACTGTCTGGGATGGCAGGGGGCTCTCATGATGGCGTTAGCTCTCATCATCCTTCTTCAAGGGGAGTATACGACGTGGAGCAAGGTGAAGACAGCCCTCCTAGGCGCCGAGGTCTTCATCGCAGCCAACACGGCGAGGATGATTCTCCCATGCCTCCTATTCACTCACCTCGGCTATGAAGCTGCATTCCTATTCCACAACTACTTGGCGACGCCCATGATACTGGCCGTCATCGCCCTCTACTGGCATATCTCCACGGGATTCATCCTCCAGCCCAGAGGGGGGGCGGAGAAAGGGGCGAGGCTGAGGGACATCCTGCTAGGCAGGAGGGGGATCAGCGTCGCCACCATGGCCATCATCCTACTGGCGACCCTCTACACAGGCCTGGGAATACTCCCAGTGGAGGCCGCCGACTATCCCAGGACGGCCCTCACCTTCGAATTCGCAGAACCCGACTTCAGATATCTCACCCATCCAGATTGGACTGATCTCGGTGAGAGGCCGCATACAGATGAATGGAAGAATACGGGGACGCCTGGGTGGTATAAGCTCTGGGAGTTCGACCTCTATGGGCCTCTAGTCGAGGACTATAGGATGAGGGGAAACATCAACTACTATGTCTACTTCTACTGCTCAAGGCCCCATAAGGCCCCCTACGAATTCCACATCTACGACGTCGATCCATCGGCTGACACCCCACCCGTGGAGGTGCACGTCGATAGGTTCATAATCCCCCTCGAAACGGGGTCTCCGCCGGATCCAATTAAGCTGAAGGGGGAGGAGGTGAGGCCATACATCTTCAGGGAGGGACATACGATTAGGATCACGATATACGTATATGATGACGGCCATGAGAAGAGGGTCTACTACTTCGACTACGACTCGAAGGATAAACATTCCTACGCAGACTTCCCAGGGATGGTGGTAGATGAGAGACTTCTACCATCCATACCCCTCGCCATCGCAGCCCTGATGATTGGGGTGAGGAGGAATGGGGGAGAGGGAGGCATATAGAAGCCTCTTAGCCTATGCGGCCGCCTCCTTCCTATCCCTCCCCCTACTGACCACCCTCAGCGAGCCGTTGACGAGGGCTGTGGAGGCGGCGATACCTATCG
>JAPDJB010000045.1 GCA_029259285.1 Candidatus Bathyarchaeota archaeon
GGCCTCCACGAGCAGGTCAGCCGTCGGCCCCTCTTCGAGGTATTTGAAGCCCATCCCTACTCCCACTCTATCGTCGATGGAGGCTTATGGGTTATGTCATAGACAACCCTCACCACTTCGGGAACCTCGTTTGTGATCCTCGTCGAGATGCGCTCGAGGAGCGTCCAGGGGGCCTTGTAGAAGCTGGCTGTCATCCCGTCGACGCTCTCCACCATTCTGACGGCGACCATCCATCCATAGGCCCTCTCGTCGCCCTTAACACCAGTCGACTTGGTGTCGGTGAGAACCGCGAAATACTGCCATAGGCCTTCATGGACGCCCTCCCTCTCAACCTCCTCCTCGACTATACTCTCAACCCTCCTTAGGAGTTCCAGCTTCTCCTCCGTCACTTCGCCGATGATCCTGACGGCCAATCCAGGGCCTGGGAAGGGTTGGCGTCTGACGATGGAGGCCGGTATGCCAAGCCGCTCACCCAGCCTTCGCACCTCATCCTTATACAAATCCCTCAAAGGCTCTACGACGGCTTTGAACTCCATCTTGGAGGGGAGGCCCCCGACGTTGTGGTGTGTCTTAATCTTATCTGAGTATCTCCTGAAGCCTGACTCTATTCGGTCTGGGTAGATGGTTCCCTGTATGAGGTATTCGGCTCCGACTCTGCGGGCCTCATCCTCGAAGACCCTTATGAACTCCTCGCCGATTATCCTCCTCTTCTCCTCGGGGTCAACGACGCCTCTAAGCCTCTTCAGGAATCGCTCCCTGGCGTCGACGACGATGAGGTTGACCCCCAGCCTCTTCAAGGCCTCAGCCACCTCCCTGGATTCACCTTCCCGCATCAGCCCCGTGTCTACGTGAACGGCTATGAGGCGGTCTCCAAGGGCTTTGGAGGCCAGAACCGCCGCCACCGTTGAGTCGACGCCCCCGCTGACGGCTATCACAGCCCTGGAGTCGCCGACGACCTCTCTAATCTCCCTTATGGCCTTCTCAACCGTGTCCTCCGGTCTCCAATTGGCCTCGCAGCGGCAGACCTCGAAGAGGAAGTTGGCGAGCATCTCCCTCCCCCGCTCGGTGTGCGCCACCTCTGGATGCCACTGCAGCCCATAGAGGGGTTTGACCCTATGCCTGAAGGCCGCTATGGGTGAGATGTCCGTATGGGCGAGGGTCTCGAACTCTGGGGGCAGCTTGAAGACGGTGTCTCCATGGCTCATCCAAACCCGTTCTATGGGTCTCATACCCTTAAGGACGCCGACGGGTTTATCTATCTCGACATAGGTGATGCCATACTCCCTTCGTTCACCTCTCCTAACCTCTCCGCCATGTATGTAAGCCAATAGCTGATGGCCGTAGCATAGGCCGAGGATGGGGAGCCCCATTTCGAGGATTCCCTTATCTATGGTTGGGGCATTCTCCTCCGTGACGCTGGCCGGCCCTCCGGAGAGGATTATCCCCTTAACCCTCATCGTTTCGAGGCCTCTGATCTCCTCTGGAGTGGCGTCGCAGGGGAGTATCTCGGAGTAGACTCCAAGCTCCCTAACCCTGCGGGCTATGAGGTGGCAGTATTGACCCCCGAAGTCGAGAACCACCACGCCGTCTGGCTTCATCAACCCTTAAAGTTGAGTCAACCCTTATAGATGTTCGCCGACCCCTTTTAATAGACCCTAAGGCGATGCTTAAGCCATGAAGGCTGCCATCCTCGGCTGCGGCTCCGGCGGCCTAACAATGGCTGTAGACCTTGGATTGAGGGGCTTCCAGGTGAAGCTCTATGACTTCCCAGAGTTCGCCGCTAATCTCAGGGCTGTTGAGGAGCGTGGATACGTCGAGGCCCACGGCGAGATAGAGGGCCGTGTAGAACCCGAGGTGGTTGACAGCATCGCCGAGGCGGTGGAGGATGTCGACATAATCTTCCTCACCATCAGGGCCTATGGGGCTGAACGATTCATCGGTGAGGCCTCAAGGTATATGGAGCCTGGGCAGATCATCCTCAACTGGGCCTCCTACTTCTCAGCCCTCAGATGTTATAGGCTTTTTAGGGAGGGGGCGCCTGAGGATGCGATTCTGGCTGAGGGGGCCATACTCCCCTACTTCGCCAAGCCGCTGGAGCCTGGGGTTATGTGGGTTTACGCTGTGAAGCAGCATCTCTGGGCCTCGGCGATGCCGAGCAGAGACAACCCCCAGTTGATGAGGGTTCTGAGGGAGTTCTTCCCAAACTGTCAGCCTATGAGGGATGTCCTGGAGACGAGTCTAACGAATCCGAATCTCCAGCCCCATGTTCCGCCGACGCTTCTCAACGTCGGAGCCTGGGAGCGATGCGGGGGAGACCTCGACTTCTATGGCTCCCTCATCACCCCGAGCGTCGCAGCGGTGATGGAGGCCGTCGACCGTGAACGTATAGCTGTGGGGGCTGCCCTGGGCCTTAGGCTGATGCCTAAGCCTGAGGTTCTGAAGCTGGAGTATGGCCGATACGGTGTTAGAGGCGAGTCGATGTATGAGGTGTATCAAACCTTGAAGTCGCATAGGGGTTGGAGGCCGAGGATGACTCTAAAGGAGTTCGCCCAGCGAACAGCCTTCGGGGAGGATCTCCTCTACGGCTATGTCCCCATCTCATCGCTGGGCGATCAACTCGGCGTTGAGACCCCGACGATGGACTCCCTGGTGAATCTGGCCTCCATAGTCGTCGGCAGAGACTTCTGGAGTGAGGGTGTAACCGTCAGGGAGCTGGGGCTTGAGGGCCTCTCAGCTGGGGAGATGATTCGATACGTCGCTGAGGGAGGCCTCAATTGACCTGAACATCCACTTCAGGGTTGGGGAAAGGTTATAATCGCCCCCTCCAATTTCTCTCTGTGGAGTGTCTTCTATGAGTGGAATACTGCTTGTTAGGGACATTATGACGAGGAATGTGAAGACGGTGAGAACCGACGACTCGGTTCTCAGCGTTGTGAGGAAGATGAATAAGTTTAGGATAGGGTCGCTGATCGTAACCAACAACGGCAGACCCGTCGGCATAATAACTGAGAGGGATATATTGGAGAAGATCGTTGAGCAGCGCCTCGACCCCGAGGCGGTATTGGCGAGGCATATCATGTCGAGTCCCCTCGTCACCATTGACCCCAACACGCCGGTGGAGGAGGCGGCGAGGCTGATGGCTGAGAAGCAGATTAAGAGGCTCGCCGTCGTCGAGGATGATAGGCTCGTCGGCATCGTCTCCTCAACGGATATCATGAGGGCCAGCCCGACGCATATAAGCATCCTGGAGGAGCTCCTTAGGGTGGAGTAGTCTCTCCCGCTGTGGGTGGGGGAGATGTGTAGGCTGAGGTCGAACATCGTGAAGAACTGTAGGAGATGTAAGGCGAGCTATCGGAAGTATTGCCCCTATCGTAAGAGGAGGTGAGTCTAAAGTTCCACCTCCACCTCTATCGGGATGCCACGCCTAATGCTCTGGGTGACGATGCAGAAGTCTTCGAAGATCTCAAGGCATCGGGAGATATCCCTCTCCTTTCCCCTAAGTCTAGGCTTAACTCTAACCCTCATCTCCCTGATACGCCATCTACCCCTCTCATTTCGAGCCAGCTTCCCCTCCACAACGGCGTCGACTCCCTCCACGTCGACACGCATCTTCCTGAGGCAGAATAGGAGGCTGGCTGAGAGGCAGTTTCCGATGGCGGCCGCCACCAATCTATGGGCGTTGGGGCCGAGGCTCTTGCCGAGGGGTGGAGGCTCATCTATGATGATGGGCTTAACCCCCTCCAAGTCGAAGTGGGCCTCATAGATGAACTCCTCAAGGTTCCTGACCTCAACCCTGAAGGGCTTCTCCTCAGACATCTCCATTAAAGGCGCCAAATGGATAATTAAAGGGTTCTACCGTTTTCATATCCCTGGTTCAGCCTAGGATGTTTAAACTACTCCTTGAAGTAGTCCTCATATTTTGATAGGTGTGCGTCTGGATGTCTCCGCTTGTATCGGCGCTCCTTCTCATAGCCCCCTGCGGCGAGGATTATGGTGAGGGCGAAGAATATCCAGATGACCCACTCGAAGCTGGTGTCCCCAGAGACCGTTATTAGGTAGATGAGGGAGAAGCAGGCAACTACTGAGAGGGATGCCCCGATGTAGAGGATAGTCCAGGGCTTAAGGATGGCTTATCACCCCTCCAATCAGGTGGGTAGCCCCCTAGGAAGTTCTCCTTCAGCCTACATATCTCTTTCCAAACCTTATAGGGGAGATCGGAGGAGAGAGGGTTGTGAAGACTGAGGGGCTTTACACCAAGTTCTATGGATGCTTAGCCGGAGTAGCCATAGGGGATGCGATGGGTATGCCCACGGCTGGATATGCCCCTGAGGAGATCGCCGAGCGCTTCGGCGTTGTCGAAGAGTTCCTCGACGCCCCCGTGGATCACCCCTTCCACGGAGGCCTGAGACGGGGTGAGGTGACCGACGACACGGAGCTAACCCTTCTGGTTGTCGATATGATCCTTAGGGATGAATCCCCCTCGCCTGAGGGGATGGCTAGACGCCTCATCAGATGGGCTAGGGAGCGAGGAATTCTTGAGACGGAGGTTATAGGCCCCAGCACCAGGAGGGCCCTCCAGGAGCTCCTCAGGGGTGGAGACCCGAGGGAGACGGGTAGATGGGGGACTACCAACGGGGCTGCGATGAAGATCGCCCCAATCGGGCTGCTCCATCCAGGGGAGCCGGAGGAGGTTGTCAGCGACGTCGTCGAGGTCTGCCTCCCGACACATGGAACCAGCGTAGCCATCTCAGCTGCCTCAGCCATCGCTGGAGCCGTCGCCGAGGCCCTAAATCCGCATAGTGGCCCAGAATCCATCGTGGAGGCGGCCATAAGATGCGCAGAGCTGGGCGAGAGACATGGCAGGAGGATTCAAAGGCCCTCAGTCTCTGAGAGGATAAGGCTGGCCCTAAACCTCACCGAGAGCTTAGAACCCCCGAGGGCTATGAGAGTCCTCTATCGAGGGATCGGAGCCGACATGAGGTGTGAGAACTCGATTCCGACGGCCATCGCCCTCTTCCACTCAGCTCGGGGGGAGCCTATGAAGGCGATCCTCTCAGCCGTAAATATGGGAGGGGACACCGACACCATAGCTTCGATGACAGGAGCCATAGCCGGAGCTTATAGGGGCATAGAGGCCTTCCCAGGGGAGGCGGTGAGACTCGTCGAGGAGGTGAACGAAATAAGGATTGGGGAGTTGGCCTCAGCCCTGGTGGAGAGGGTGAGCCGATGGGCCTCGACCTAATAACCCTCGGCGATTCGGTTGTCGATCTCATTGTAAAGTGGAGCATCCACTCCCCTAAGCGTGAGGGTTTGAGGTTAAGGCTGCTTAACCCACTAAGCGTTATATTGGTTGAGGGGGAGGGTTGATGCGTATGGCGACCCTAAGTCACATAGATGAGGCCTACTGCCGTAGGCTGCTGGAGGAGATGGTCTCCATCCCCTCCATCGTGGGGGAGGAGAAGGAGCTGGCCGAGTACGTCGCCTCCGAGCTTGAGGCCCTGGGTCTGAGGCCTGAGCTACAAGTCGTGGAGGGGGATCGCCCAAACGTCATCGCCCTATGGGACTCTGGGAAGCCTGGGCGGATGCTGATGCTCAACGGCCATCTCGACACGGTTCCCATCTGCGAGGGCTGGAGCACAGACCCCTTTAAACCAGTCGTGAAGGGGGATCGCCTCTACGGCCTTGGAGCCTTAGACATGAAGGGGGGCCTCGCCTGCCTGTTGACGGCCCTGAAGGCCATAGTGGATTCCCAGCCCGACATAGCGGGTTCCATAGCCTACACAGCCGTCGTCGGGGAGGAGGCCTACTCGAAGGGGGCTAAGGCCCTGCTCAAAACCCCCGTTGCGAGGGCAAACGCCGTCATCATCGGTGAACCCTATTCGGGATATGGCTCCGGAGCCATACCCCTGGGCATAACGGGCAAGATACTCTACAACATCGTCGTGAAGGGTAAAGCCGCCCACGCCTTCAGACCAGAGGAGGGGATAAACGCCATAGAGGAGGCAGCCCACATCATAGCGAACCTCCACAGGCTGAAGCTGAGGGAGCATCCAAAGTTCGGTAGGGGAAACCTATGCACCCTTAAGATCGAAGGCGGCTACAAGGTCTATTCGGTTGTCGTCCCAGACCGATGCCGCTTCGAGGTCAACAGGCTTCTCGTCCCAGGTGAGACCGTCTCATCAGCCATAGAGGATATGAGGCGGCTCGTTGAGTCCCTCGGCCTAAGGGCTGAGGTGGAGATTGGAACCAAGCCGCCGAGGTATGAGCCCTTCGAGATGTCACCCGACGAGCCTATCGTAAAGGCCTTCACCGAGGCCTTCAGGGAGGTTCACGGCAGGGAACCCGAGTTCCAATATTCGAAGAGCATCACCGACGCCAACGTCTTCACAGGTGAGGGTGGTATACCCAGCGTCCACTACGGCCCTGGGGGAGGCGGCGCCCATCAGGCTGACGAGTATCTCATCCTCTCAACGCTGAGGCCGACGGTTGAGGTCTATCTGAGGACTATACTGAAATATCTAGGCGGAGGCTCAGGGGGTTAGAGGCTCAACGTCGAGGTGCATCTCGCCCCCTCTTTCGAGAGGTATATCGTCCTCAGCCAGCTCTCATCCTCCTCTGGATAGTCAACCCTATAGTGGGCTCCACGGCTCTCGGTTCTCATGAGGGCTGAGCGGCATATCATCACAGCCGTATCCAGGGCCATGGGAAGCTCCAAGGCTCGAAGCATCTCCCTCCTCGTCGCCGCCTTAACCTCCTCGGCCTCATCTCTCATCTCCTCGATCTCCCTTAGGGCTTCATTAAGTCCATCCTTCTCTCTCAGTATGCCGACCCTGCTCCACATCAGTCTCCTAAGCCTCTCCAGCAGCTCCTCAGCCTTCACCCCCTCGCCTCTTAGGCTCTCATAGCGTTGGAGCTCCTCCTCGAAGCCGCTGGGCTTGATGGCTGACATCTCCTTGGCATATTCGGCCGCCTTTCTCCCCGCTCTCGCTCCGAAGACCAGGGCTGATGTGAGGGCGTTACCCCCATGCCTATTGGCTCCATGAACGCCTCCGACGACCTCCCCAGCGGCGTAGAGGCCTTCGACGTCGGTTTGACCCCACTCGTCGATGGCTATGCCTCCCATGGTGAAGTGGCAGATGGGGGCCACCTTTATGGGCCTATCAGCGGCCCTCAACTTCTCTAAAAGCGTCTCAAATGAGGCTGTGGAGAACCAGCCTTCAAGTCCTCCCCTCAACACCTCCCTCACATCGAGGAGCACTGCATCGTCGACGCCTCTTCCAGCTTTTATCTCCATCATGATCGCCCTGGAGAGAAGGTCTCTCGCCCTTAGAACGAGCGGCCTATCCCTTATGGCATACTTCTCCACGATGTCCTCCCTCAAGGCGTTCAGCAGCCTCCCCTCCTCCGAGAGCCTTCCACCTATGAGGAAGGGTGGGAATCCCTCCTCGGCGAGGGCGAGGGGGAAGAACTGGACGAACTCCATATCCCTCAATCGAGCCCCGACTTGATATGCCAGGCTATAGCCGTCGCCCACTGCTCCCCTTGGGCAGTCGTTTCTCAGGTATAGGGCTCCAGCTCCACCGGTGGCGAGGATTACCGCCCTGGCTGAGAGGATGTAGGCCTCATCTCTCAGATGGTTGTAGCCGACAGCCCCTATGGCCTTGCCATCCTCCACGAGGATTCTGGTTATGATGGTGTCCTCCAGGAGCTCCACCCCGACTTTTAGGGCGTAATCCCTCAATCCAACAGCCAGCTCCAATCCACCTCTCCCAGGTGTATTGCCGACGTAGACGCCTCCACGCCCCACCTGGAGGCCTATGCCGAAGTCTCTCAGCTCTAAAACCCTTTCACCGCCTTCCCTCGCCAGGATCTCGACGAGCCTCCTATCATTTAGCCCCCTCCCAGTTCGGAGGGTGTCCTCTATATGCTCCTCTACGGAGGCTCCACCCACGGCGGCCTTCAGGCCTCCACCGCTGACGGCTGTTATGGTGTTGTAGCCAGCCCTCCCCTTACAGACGACTAGTGGTGAGACGCCCTGCCTGGCAGCCTCTATTGCAGCCCTCAGCCCCGCAGCTCCACCTCCGACAACTAATACATCAGCCTCCAGAGTCCTCATCCATTAGGGGTCAGCTCCAGCATACATATCTCTACTGGTCAAAGCCCTCCAGAGCCTCCCTAAGCCATTTAGAGGCCTCTCCCAGGCTCTCCGCAGCCCTCCTAAGCCTCTCGGATACCGCCTCCAGGCCGAGCCTCTCAGCCTCCTCAGCCTCTTCCAGGAACCTAGCCCTATGCTCCTCATTGTGCTCAATCCAGTGCTCTATCAGCCCCTTAAGCCTCTCACGGCTCATGGTCTCTCAGTAATAAAATCATGGATATAAGCTCTCCGGAGTGTTTATATCGCCGCTTTTGAGAGGGGTAGCCCAAACTCCCCTTTTTCTCCTCTTCGGCTGGGATTGGGTGGAAGGATATTGTCTTCGGTTCCTCAAAGCCGTTTTTACGGAATCTTAGAAGATCATTGAGGGTATTTAAGGGTATTCCTCCCTTCTTTGAATTTTATTCGAATATGAAAAAGAAAGGGGTTCACTCCAGATTGTAAAGTTTCTTTGCGTTCTCGCCTAACACTCTTCTTAAGTCATCTTCCTTTAGGTTTGCAGCTTTCACCTTCTCTAACTCCCATGATGGATATCCGCAGGGTATGTCATCGCCGTAGAGCACTCGATCTCTGCCGACTCTCTCCACCGCCTCCTTTATCTTGGTATGCATCGGCATTCCGCTTGTCTCTAGGTAGATGTTGGGGTTTCTCTCAGCCACTTCTATGGCTCCGTTGATGTAGACTATGTGTCCATGTCCCATGTGTATCAGTATCATCTTCACCTTTGGGAACTCCCTCGCCAGGGGCTCAAAGCTCCATGGGAGGCTGAAGGGAGGATGCCCACAATGGAATTGTATAGGGACATCGAACTCCTCAGCTATCGCGGCTACAGGATACACGATCTGCTGGTATGGGAGATACCCATCGAAGAGTGGGTGGAGCTTGATCCCTATGAACCCTTCCTTCTTCAAATAAGTGCGTAGGGTTTCTATGCATCTATCATCCTTCGGATTCACCCAGACATGTGCTAGGAGATCCCTTGAGCCCCGGACGGCCCTCGCCACAAGGGCGTTATCGCGGCTCATTATGATGCACTTACTGTAGTTGTATCTCCGCATCAATCTTCTAAGCTCATCTGCGGTCATAGAGACGCCGAAAAGATCGTCGCGTGGGCATATATGGGCGTGGGCATCTATGATGTAGTATCGATCCCACCAGTTCATCTCCTCTCACCTCTCCTTTTATGATACTCCATACGGTTTCTCACAGATTCCCTATAACTTAAGACGGCTGGGTAGGTCTTGAGAACGGCTATTGAGATTATTGGTGTACTGATATAGGTTATAATTCTTGATGGGCTTGGTAGAAGGAAGTAGACCAGCCATGCGATCATGCTCTTGTATCCTAGAAGATATAGGTATACAGGGGCATAGGCGAGGCAATTTATCGCTCCGCCTACTATTGTAGCTGCTATGGTACGGATTATCGTTATGGTATCCAACCTTCTCGGCTCACCCGCAACGAGTCCACAGGCGAGGCCGCTGGCCAGCTTACAGAAGGGTGTGAAGGGCGCCCAGATCGGGCACTCTAAGATGTCCACGATCATCCCGCCGATTCCACCCGCCAATCCCCCGACGAGGCCCCCGAAGAGAATCGAAGCAGTCCACATCACCGTATTCCCTAAATGTGTTATCCCTCCAAAGGGGAGGGGAACAGCCCACATAGTGGTCATAGCCATCAGAGCGCTGAAGACCGCTATGAGAGAGTAATCTCTCGCATCTAAGGTTTTAACTCGTAAAACGGCATCTCTCAACATACCCACCCCCCAGATATTTTAATTATATCTAATATAATAGTTTAACCTAATATATCCATCAGACAATAATCTTTCATTTTAACTAAAATATAATAGTTCGGCATCAAACCCAACACCGCAGCCTTAAGGAAGATGACCATGAAAACTGAGCGAGGTGTGAATTACAACACAATTGTGTCGTAATTCACGAGATCCTCCTCTTTCCATAGAATTTAGGTATTACTCTTCAGGGTTATCCTCAATATGCAGACGCCCTCAGCTGCCTCCCTCACGGCCTCAACCTCCAGCCTCAGCCGGTCGTCGAGTTGCCTCAATACGGCTTCGAGGAGGGGCCTAACTATGTTTCGGCAGACGCCTCCAAGGAAGTAGCCGCAGTCTATGCTGGCGTCGATGAGGGCCTCATAGTAGGGGCAGTAATCAACCCTTATGGTGAGGCTGCTCCCCCCTCTCTCCACCACCTCGAACTGGCCACCTATGCTCCCCATCAGCTCCCCATAGGCCTCCAGACCCCGTTCAAGGGGATTTGAGGCCGATAGGCTTCCCCGGAGCTCCCCTGCGAGGAGCTCCGCCTCCCTCTTCACAGCCCTCTCCACGGCTTCGAGGGCCCCATCTGTCCCGAGTTGCTCCACCATCTCCAAGATTAGTAGAAATAGGAGTGTGTAGGCCCTCCTCGCCCCTGGATTTGGTTCAGCCCTCAAAGGGCTCCAACCCTCTCAAGGTAGCGTCTCCTTCGGTATAGGACGGCCATAACATCGGCGGCCCTCTCAGGCGTCATGTAGACCGGGATCCCAGCCTCCTCCAGCACCCTGACGGCTTCAGGCTCTATGTCCGCCGCTGGATTGATCATCAGCACCGGCTTCTCATACTTCTTGAATATCTCTATGAGCTGCTGGTTGATCCACTTGTAGATGTCCATGAACTCCTCTGGCTTGAGCTCGGGGAAAATCTGATGCATCAGCGTCGTCCCGAGGCCCACCATGATGAGGCCGTCGATGTAATCCTCCCTCAAGACGATGTCAGGCACCCTCAGATAGGAGTTGAGGTTTAGGCTCGCCGTGAGGTCGACGGGGTTTCGGGGGTTGCCGAAGGGTGGTATGAGCTTCATGATCTCCTCCTGCGCCTCCTGGCTCAGCGTGGGCACCTGGAGGCCATTCTTCACCAGGGCATCCGTCGTCTCGACGCAGATGCCTCCGGAGTTGGAGACTATGGCTATGCGGTTACCCTTCGGCAGTGGGGCGTAGAGCAGCCCCTTAATGTAGTCGAACATCTCAGCTGCGTCTCTCGCCCTTATGACGCCGGCCTGCTTGAAGGCTGCGTCATAGACCTTATCGCTTCCGCTTAGGGCTCCGGTATGGCTGGCCGCTGCTTTGCCTCCCTCCTCGGTGGTTCCAACCTTTATGACTACGATGGGCTTCCGCTTAGAGACCTCCCTCGCCACCTCGAACCATTCACGCCCTCGGCGTAGCCCCTCGATGTACATGCAGATGAGCTTCACATCGGGATCCTCGGCGAAGTATCTTAGGTAGTCGACGCTGGTTATGTCATCCTCGTTTCCACTGCTGATGAATTTGCAGATGCCTACGCCCATGGCTGAGGCTCTGAGGTATAGCTGTAGGCCGTAGCCTCCGCTCTGGGAGATGAAGGCCACCTCCCCCTTCTCATGGAGAAATGGAACCATGAGGGCGCTCAGCTTCGCAGGGCTGCTGCACACACCCATACAGTTTGGGCCTATGAACCTCACCTTGCCGGCTGCGTTCTTCTTGATCTCCTCCACAAGCCTCCTTCCCTCCTCCCCCGTCTCGCCGAAGCCTGAGGAGATGACAACAGCCCCCTTCACACCCTTCTCGGCGAGGTCTTTGAAGATCATGGGGACGATCCTGGCTGGGACGACGATTATGGCCATATCGATGTCGTCGGGGACATCCTTCACCGTCGGATAGCAGGGGAGTCCCTCGATCTCCTTCTCCTTAGGGTTTATCGGATAGACTCGACCCTCGAATCCGCTCTTCAATATGGCTTTTAGAAGCATGTTACCCCATTTGAAGGGGTCCTTCGAGGCCCCTACGACGGCGACGTTTCTCGGCATCAGTATCTTATCCAGGGCCTCCTTAACGCTGACGGCCATGGCCACTCCACCTCTAACCCACGCCATCAGATATACCTTTTACGACCCATCGCCTCCCTCGCCCGTCTCAAGGCCTCCCTCGCACCCCAGATCAGAAATGAATCTGCATCGCCGACGGTGTTGAAGGTGAACCCCATCTTAACGGCCCACTCTATGGTCTCCGGCGTCGTAAACATCCCAGCCGGCTTATCATGCTCCTCCGCAGCCCTCAAAACCCGCTCAAGGGCCTCCCTATATCGGGGGTTATCCCAGGGCGGGGGGACGCCGAGGCCGAGGTTGCAGGAGAGATCCCAGGGGCCTATATAGCAGGCGTCAACCCCCTCGACGGAGAGGATGTCATCGAGATTCTCCAAAGCCTTATCGGTCTCTATCTGAACTGCGACGAGTATCTCCTCGTTGGCCGTCTGGAAGTATTCTGGGTCGAACATCGCCGCCCTCCTAGGGCCGAAGCCCCTTATCCCCTCAGGTGGATATCTACAGGCCCTGACGGCCAGCTCAGCCTCCTCCCTGGTGTTGACCCAGGGTATGAGAACCCCATAGGCTCCGATGTCGAGGATGCGCTTAATCACAACGGGGTCGTTCCACTGGGGTCTAACTATGGGGATGCAGCCGGAGCCGTTCATGGACTGCATCATCACCTGTAGGGTCTCGAAGCTGAGGGGGCCGTGTTCAGCGTCTAAGAGGAGCCAGTCGAAGCCGAGCCTCGAGAGCCACTCGGTGACGTCGGGATGTCCGAGGCCGACGAAGGTTCCCATAACGGCCTCCCCCCGCCTCAGCCTCTCCTTTAGCGGATTCCTCATAGTCGATCAGGGTTTATGGGGTTGAGGATGATGTAAAGCTACCGCATCGAAAAGGCTTTACCCTACATCGGGGAGATAGGTTGAGGGTTTGAGATGAAGTTCCTCAGCGTCGATTACTGGAAGAGGGTTGAGGAGGTGGCTAACGGCGACGAGGAGTTCAGCCTTAAGGCAAGGGGCTTCACAGCCACCTTCACCTTCAAGGTGACGGACAGGGAGGACCTCCCACCCATATACGTGAAATTTGAGGATGGAAAGGTGACGGAGGTTAGGGAGCTCGGCGAGGGAGAGTCGACGGACTTCACCCTTGAAGGCCCCTATGAGATATGGGTGAAGGTGAATAAAGGTGAGCTGGATCCTGGAAACGCCATCATGACCAGGCAGCTGAGGTTTAAGGGGAGCATGAGTGAGATCATGCGCTACAGCAAGGCCTTCCTAAGACTCTTCAACCTTATGCAGGAGGTTCCAGTCGAGTATTAGCCTCCACTCGGCGTTACATCCTCGTAGAGGCAGCATCCAAACCTGCTGCAGGGGATTCCACCATACTCCTCTATACATCGTGGACAGGGCTTCAACTCGTCTCTCTAGGCCCTCGACGATGATATATATTTTATGACATAAATGCATTAAATTGGAAATAATTTGTCCTATTCAGTGCTTCAACGCCTCCCTGAAGAGCTCCCCTAGGATGCCTATCCCCTCAGCTATCTCCTCCCTGGAGGGGTAGCTGTAGTTTAATCGGAGATGGTTTCTGACGCTGGGATCCGTGAAGAAGTTTGATCCTGGTATGTAGGCTACACCCCTCTTCAAGGCGTCGTCCAGCAGCGCGTCTGCGTCGAAGCCCTTGGGCATCTCAACCCATAGGAAGAGGCCTCCCCTCGGCTCCCTCCACTCAGCCTCCTCTGGGAAGTGGAGTTCCATCGACTCAAGCATCAGATCCCGTTTCTCCCTATACACCCTCCTAATCCTATCGATCAGCTTGTGAACTAGGCCCCTCCTCAAAAGCTCGGCGGCGACATATTGGCTTAGGCCGTCGCTACAGATGTCGGCGTTCATCTTCGCCAGCGCCATCTTCTCTATGAAGCCCCTACGCCCTATAGCCCATCCGATCCTGAGGCCTGGAGAGACGATCTTGGAGAAGGTGCTTAGATAGATGACTCGCCCCTCCTTGTCATAGGCCTTAATCGGCTTAGGCATGGAGTCCTCGAAGGAGATGTAGCCGTAGGGGTTGTCCTCGACGATGAGGAAGTCGTACTCGGCTGCGAGCTCCAGCAGTCTGCGTCGTCTATGCTCGGTCATCACGGTTCCCGTCGGGTTCTGATATGAGGGAACCGTGTAGAGGAGCTTCACCCTCCTCCCCTCCGCCCTCAAATCCTTCAGCTTCTCCTCCAAGGCGTCTATGTTCATCCCCTCCTCGTCTATGGGTGTGGTCTCTATCTCAGCTCCATATAGCCTGAAGGAGGCTAAGGCCTGGAGATATGTCGGCTCACCGACGATGACCCTATCCCCAGGATCGAGGAAGATCCTTGAGATGATGTCTAGGGCCTGCTGGGAGCCGGTTGTGACGATGATCTCCCCCTCCGGATCGGCCTCTATACCGGCCTCCCCACTGAACTTGGCGAGTTCGGCTCTAAGCCTCCCACTGCCTAGGTTGCTGCCATATTGGAGTATTCCTCTCCAATCCTCGGGTGGAATATCTCTGATGATCTCCTCCACCTCCTTTACTGGGAGGCTCTCGGGGTCGTAGCTTCCACCCGTCAGGGAGATGAGCTTCTCACTCCTCTTCGCCTTCTCGAAGGCGGCTAGAACGACTCGGGCGATGACTCCAGGTTTAAGGGCCTTACCTAATCGACTGTAGAAATGCTCCTCCATCTCGATCAAGCGAATGGCGGTGTCTATGATTAAAGCCTTTTTGGGCCTTTCTATAAATATCGGAATATACTGGGTTGAGGAAGGCTTTTATCCCTCGATGGGGGTATGGAGAAGAGCTGGAGATGTATAGAGACCCCAACTTCTTCTTGGAGGTCGTCTAGATGATAGAGATTAGACTGCATGGGAGGGGTGGCCAGGGGGTAGTTGCCAGCGGTGAGATGATCGCCTTGGCAGCTGTCTATGAGGGCAAATACTGTAGAGCCTTCCCCTTCTACGGCTCCGCTAGGAGGGGTTCACCAGTCGTCGCCTTCGCCCAGATAGGGGAGGTAGATGAGGCAACCCGATGCTACGTCTACACCCCAGACATAGTTCTAATCCTAGATCCCGAGATACCCAAGGCTGTGGATGTCACCACCGGTTTGAAGAGGGAGGGCGTCATCGTCTGGAATACGACGCTCTCACCCGAGGAGGCCTTAAAGGAGCTGGGCGTCGAGGTCTCGAAGATCGGGGTGGTGGACGCCACCACCATCGCCCTGGAGAGCTTCGGCAGGCCGATACCCAACACCGCACTCCTAGGCGCCTTCGTGAAGACGACGGGGATGCTGAAGCTTG
>JAPDJB010000063.1 GCA_029259285.1 Candidatus Bathyarchaeota archaeon
CTGCCTCGGAGCCTTCCCCCAGCCCTAATAGGATGTTCAACCTCTCGATTATGGCTGTAAGCTGTGGGAGTAGGGGTCTCAAACCGATGAGGTGGGGGAGAACCGTCTGGGAGGCGATGAAGATGGCTATCGGGGCGGCGGCGATGGGGTAGAGGTAGGCCCTCCAGGTTGAGCCTCCACCGCCGATCTGGACGATGTCGCCTAGATACATGAAGAGGAGTGACAGCATGGGGAGGACGAGGAAGGAGAAGAGGTTGAACTGCTCTGGGGTGAAGCTCATCCCGACGGAGGGGAGGCTGAGGGAGACGATGAAGATCATTATGAGGCCGAGCGCCCCAAGTATGGAGACTATTATGTTCGCCTCCATCAGCATGCTTAGACGCTCACCCATCGCCTTGATCCTAATCGAGAGATCCTCGAACATCGACTCCGTCTGGCTGTAGAGATAATGGAGGACGTCGCCTCCCCTGCGGACGATTGAGGCGTAGCCCAGGAGGAGGCTCTTATACTCCTTTATGCCGACGACCTTCACGGCCTTCTCCATCGCCGAGATGGGGTCGATGCCCGTTGAGAGGATGATTGTTTGAAGCCTCCCCATCTCATCCCTCAGCGTCGGCAGGAGGTCTATCTCCCTCATCCTCATCAGGCTTTGATAGGGTGAGAGGCCGCCGCTGGTCATCACGCTCATATACATCGAGGCGTAGGGGATCTCATTCCTCAGTTTTGAAGCCCTGTTGGAGGCGACGAGTTTTGGAATCACAGCCCCTAGGAGAATGATGAGGAGGGGCGTGGAGGTTAGGGCGACGAGGATGATGAGTCTGAGATTCCAGGGGGCGTAGACGAGAAGCCTCAGGGGGAGGGGCATAACCCCCGTCAGGAGATACATCAGCCAGCTGACCGCCACGAAGCCGCCTATAGCCGTGAGGGAGAGGAGGGATGCGAAGCCAACCATGCTCATATAGACTTCGGGATGGATCCTCATTCCAGCGGCCTCTAGGTCGGATCCAAGCCCCTTGAAGATGCCTGATAGAGGGCGTCCGATCCAGCTGAAGTGGCTGTAGCAGAGGTCTCTAAGCCACATCCCCCATCAACTCGTCTAGGTTGCTGTTACCGGTTCTGAGATACTCCTGGATCACCCTCGACACCTCCTCCTGCCTCCTTATGCCCCGCCTCGCCATCTCCTCCAGTAGGCGGCTTCGCCTCTCGATCTCCGATTGAAGCTCCTCCAGGGTTAGTCCCCTCATCTCGGAGATCTGGCTCAGCTTCACACTCGCCTCCAGGCTTAGATGGAAGTCATCCCGCTTCGGATCCCAGCTGGCGACAACCCTATAGTCCCCGTAGTCGGCAATCTCCCAGACCGTTCTTACCCTCCTGCCGAACTTGAGGCCGCCTCTAGGCTTTGGGAGGTCGACCCTCGCGACGTAGACGGCGATGTTTGCCAGGGGGATGTATACCTCGGCGATGTTCATCGGCTCGGAGGTCAACCTCTTAACGGCGTGGTCGAGGCTGTCGGCATGCATGGTGCAGAGGCCTCCATGGCCCGTGGCCATCGCCTGGAAAAGCGTATAGGCCTCCTCGCCCCTGACCTCGCCGACGACGATGTAGTCAGGCCTGTATCTTAGGCTGAGCTTCACCAGGTCGAAGAGGTCTATGGACTCGACGCCTGAGGAGCCGAAGGTGAAGCCCTTACGGCTGATGAGTTGAACCCAGTTCTCATGGGGTATATTAAGCTCCGCGACATCCTCCACGGTGACTATCTTCTTATTCAGCGGGATCAATGAGAGGAGGGCGTTGAGCATGCTGGTCTTCCCCGCCCCCGTGCCTCCCAAGATGATGAAGCTCATCCTGTTCTCAAGCATAAGCCAGAAGTAGGCTGCCAGCTTCGATGGGAGAGTTCCCAGCGTTATGAGATCTATTATCGAGAAGGGATCCTCCCTGAACTTCCTTATACAGAAGCTGCTTCCATGAGTTGAGACCTCACGTTGGAAGGTGGCTGCCAATCTATGCTTCTCCGGCAGCGTCGCATCTAGGATCGGATGGGCGCTTGAGATATGCTTGGAACTCTTATGGGCGAGCTTTATGATGAAGTCGTTGAAGACCCTCTCATCTATGAAGGAGAGGTTTGTCGGTAGGCTCTCATATTTTCTATGCCATACATATATGGGCTTCCTCAAGCCGTTGCAGGATATGTCCTCGATGTTTGGATCCCTCATCAGGGGGTCGAGGGGTCCATATCCGGCGAGGTCTCTGACGACATAGTAGAGGACCCGACTCCAACCCTCATCGTCGAGGCCCTTGAAGGTTCTCTTATAGCGCCTCCTAATCATCTCAGCCTGCTCCCTAACATACTCAGCTGGATCGATATCGAGGGTCTCAGGTGGCTCAAGCTCACGGCTCATGATCTTCATCAATCGATCATAGGCCTCATACTCATCGAAGCTGAGTTCCACCTCCTCTACGAAATACATGAGGCCTAGGCCTGGAACCTGGTAGATGGAGGCCTTGGCATGGGGATTAGAGACGTAATAGCTCTCGATGAGGATAGACCCCTCCGAGGGTTTAAGTCTCTCGACGCCTACGTCCACCTTCTCAACCCTATCCTCGCCGCTGACTCCACGCCTTCGAAGCCTCCATAGAAGCTTCACAGACTATCCCTCTAATTTTCCAGGTTTAGGAGAGGAAGAATCATATTAAAGAGAAGTGGAGAATAAAAATGGAGGAAGAAATTCTTAACGATAAAATGGATTATAGAGATATAAAAAAGGGGGTTAGGTGAGGGTCACCATCTTCATGTAGCTGTTGCCAGCGCCGGAGTGCAGAGCCAGCTCGATCGTGGTGCCGGACGTGAAGGTCAATTTATAGCTATCGCTAATCACAGGATCTTTGTTTTGCAGTATGCGAATAGTTAGCTGTGTTGAAGATCCAGGCTCGATCGTGACTGTATCGCCAAGGTGGAAGTAGACTGGACTATCAGTATCATCGAAAGCGACAATGGAGTAGAAACTTCCAGTCTCACCTGTAATCTTAACGGTATCGTAATCGTAGATCGCCTTTCCATTTATGAAAGCACCTATTATCGTCGCTTCTGTAGTACCAGTATTTCTTAGATTCATTGTGATCTCCCAATAGTGGACATCTGTATTATTCCAAACATCATGGGTTCCACTCGTTGATTCACAGTAGACGGAGAGTATTTCCACCTTCTCGAATCTTGTGTATTGGCTGGTGATTCCGCCCATCCAGTAGGCGACGGCGACGGCGATGGTTATCGCAGTAGCTACCAGTATCACCGTGGCGATGACGGGGCTGACACCTCTTCGACTCTTCAACACCCTCATCATATCCCTGTCCGGCGATATAGCGAGGTTTACAGTAAAAATAGATTATGAAGAGATAAAATGGATTATAGAACGTGAATATTACTTCATTTGGTTTTTATATCACATTTTAATCCAAATAACCGTCTTAAAAGGGGACGAAATTGGAGAGGGGAAGGATCAATAGGATAGACCTAGAAAACACGAGGGAGGATATCATTAGATTCGGCCTCCAACTCTTCGACATCTTCTCAAATCTCGACACCCTCAGGATCTTCCTCTACGCCTACGATGGGATAATGAGCTCCAAGAGGGCGATGGAGGAATTAGGGCTTACGCCGAAGCGCTACTACTCAAGGCTGAGGGAGCTTGTTGAGATGGGCGTGCTTAAGAAGGGGGAGGGGGGCTATGAATATACGCCCCTGGGAAAAGCCCTCTACCAACTTGGATACTACCTCCTCGACGTCCTAAAGAACAGGGAAAAACTGAAGTTAATAGGAGAACTAATGAGAACCGATATTTTAAGACCTAAAGAAATCGAGCAGATCCTTGATGTAATTTCTGACAAATCGGAGGGATTAGAGCTTGTACTTCGCTCATTATATACAAAAGGAAGAAGTGATATAATAAAAATAACTGATTATGAAAAGTTGGTTAATTATCTCAGGAAAGATATAGAATCTGCACATGATTTCATCTATCTCGCTTCAAGGTATATTGATACAAGAATTATTGAAACAGGTATCATAGCTTTAGGGAGAGGAGTGGATATTAAGGTTCTTCTATCAAAAGAAGAGGGATTATCAAATAAATTAACTAAGCTTAAATTATTATTATCCCCTACAATTTTGAAGAAGCTTTTAGGAATGTTATCATCTGGAATGGAGATAAATAAAATCGTTAAAGAATTTGAATTTTCATATAGCTTCTGTGTAATCGATGATGAAATCACTTACTTTGAGTTTCCATCAATTATTAAAGGTGAATTCTCAATAGCTTTCAGAGTTAAAGATACAAGCATATCTTCAAAGTTCAAAGACCACTTTAATGAATTATGGAATGGAGCAACTAATATTAACTTTTTATAAATGGATAATACCTATGAGAACACTCAATTGAAGCATAAGGTGTAGAGGTACAATTCTTCTATATACAACCTTATCGAGATATACAGAATCCCTCCATTTATTCAATAATGGGATGATTGTATAGATTAAAGATGCAATTATAATGATGAAGAGAAGAGGCATAGCAATATTAAATCCAATTCTTGAATAGCCAATAATTGTAGCTATTCCAGAAGCAGCTAACACGGAGATAGCAAGTCTCACGGCAACTTCTGGACCAAAAACAGCTGGTATAGTTTTCACCCCTAATACTTTATCCCCTTTAACGTCCCTGATGTCTATAATTGGATTAACACCTAATGCGATAATGAAGTCAAGTACTGAGAGATATATCACTGCTAAATTGATCCCTTCTGCTGCATAGGCCCCAGAAAGATGAGCAATTAAATATCCACAGGCTATTACCGGTTGTTTCATTAGAAATCTCTTTTTTAATTTAATTGGTTCCGTCGAGTAAAGGATACCTAATAAGATATATAGAGTAAGAAGTGCCAAAACAAATATATTAATGGTATAAGCTACAGAAAGTCCTACAAATGCGGAGAAGATAATATAAGTTATCATCATTTTCTTTGATACCTTACCGCTAGCGAAGGGTCTGCTGGCGGGGATGGGGTTGCCGAGTTCCCTATTCTTCAAGTCATCCATCACATCCATAACATCGTTGTAGAAGTATACCGCATAGCCGACGAAGGTGACGGCCACCACAACCTTCAGGAGCTCCAGGAGAGGGGGGAATCCCCTGGAGGAGAGTATCATGCACAGCATCGCTGACCAGGTGTAGATGGGGAGAACCACCTTCCTCGAACCCATGCAGAGGAGATAGCCCTTCAAGGCCCTCCGAATCATATAATCTCAAATCTATTTTCGAAATATAGCTTTTAAAAAAATATTGTTAAATGGGGGATATAAATATGGAAAATTGAGTCGATCCTGAGCATAATATTTTAGAATATTATAATACCATTAGATTATTATTTGGTAGTATCCGAAATAAAATATATTATTTTAATCCATGTGATGGATCGATAATACATAATCTTTAAATAGGGTCTGGGGATGTCTCGGATCGGCGGCGATGACGAGACGGAGGTCGAAGTTGGAGATTTATCTTGATGTTCTGAGGGTGATTAAGGAGGGCGTTCACAAGCCTACGAGGATTATGTATGGCGCCAATCTCTCGTGGAAGCCGCTCCAGCAGGTTTTGAAGTCTCTCCTTGATCAGGGTTTGATCATCGAGATCGATGTTTCAGATGGTGGGGATAGGAGGACTACTAAGCATTATGAGATCACTCAGAAGGGTGAGAATGTCTTAAGGTATTTTGATAGGGCGAGGAGGCTTATTGAGCTGGAGGAGGTTGTGAGGCTTCCCTAGAGGTGTATCTCCCCCTCCAAGATTTTATCCTCATCTATTTCGAGCTCCTCTGAGAGCCATTTCTTCGCCTTGACGGGATCTATGGTGTATTGCAACCTATAGATGGAGGTTCCCTCGGGTAATTCAACTGTCATTCCACTGATGGAGATGTCCAACCCGCATTTGAGGCGGCCCCTCATAGCCGTGGGGAATTGTTCACGGTCTCTTAGGTCTATGCTGTCGATGATGGTTCTCTCACCCTCCTCCCTGAAGCGTATCGACATCTCAGGCATCTCCTCCTCATAGATGTAGAGGATGTCACCCTTCAGAGCGGACACCCTGAAGTGTCCATCCACGACTTCGAAGGCGGCCAATCTAGAGCCTCTACACCTCTCCCTGAACTCCATCCAGTTCTTGACCTCCACAGTCACTATAGGCCTCTCAGCCGGTCTATGCTCCACTGGAGCCGGCGGCCCCCTGGAGAGGGCTTCCTCCAGCCGTGATATCAACTCGTCTAGGGTCTTCTCATGCTCCTTCAACACATTTATTATTAGGTCGATTACATCGACCTTCTCATCGAAGCCCATCTGGGATCCCCATGGGTTTCTAAGCTGATATTGTTGGGCTGCCTTTAAATCATGTAGTAGCTTCGCACCAGAAGAGCCCTACGGAGGCCTCCTCAGACCCTGGGAAACCCTATTAGGGATTTCATCCCCATAATTAGAGTCGCCTTGTCGATGTTCACAGCCCTCATATCGCTGATCCTCGCCCTCCTCTCAGGGCTTTTAGGAGCACTGCTAGGCCTCGGGGGAGGAGTAATCCTCGTTCCACTACTGGTTCTACTACTCCACCTCCCGATGCACACAGCATCGGCGGCGAGCATACTGGCCGTCGTAGCCACCTCCACAGCCTCAACCTCAAACTATGTGAGGGAGGGATTAACAAACCTGAGGCTGGGAGTCTTCCTAGAACTCTCAACAACCCTTGGAGCCATATCCGGAGCCCTGATGACCATAGCCATGGGAGAGCCGCTGCTCAGGGTTGTCCTAGGCCTCATCCTCATCTACGCCGCCATCATGATGCTCAGGAGGATAGGGGAGTGGAAGCCTAAAGTCAGCGATGGATTGGCCTCAAGATTAAAGCTCGACGGATGCTACTATGACAAAGCCGAGGGCATCGAGATCGCATACGGCGTGGATAAGACCCCAGCGATTCTCATCCTCAGCTATCTGGCAGGCGTCATCTCAGGCCTCCTCGGCATAGGGGGCGGCGGAATAAAGGTTCCGGCCATGAACCTCCTAGGCGGAGTCCCCATGAAGGCAGCCGTAGCCACGAGCAGCTTCATGATCGGCATAACAGCCGCCGCAGCAGCCATAATCTACATGAGATATGGATACTGCAACAGCATCATCGCCTCCTCCGTGATACTGGGAGCCCTCATCGGAGCCTCCCTAGGTTCAAGGATAACGCCGAGGGTTAGAAGTGGAAGCCTGAAGATGCTATTCTCCATCCTCCTGATAATAGTCGGCCTCCGCATGATCCTCTCGGGGGTGGGGATATGGATGTAACCCTAGAGAGGATTGTCTCCCTCATAACGAGGTTCGGCGTCTACTCCTCAGCCCTGCTACTAAGTCTAGGCCTCTCGATGAGGTTTACAGCCTCCATGAGGAGGCTTGGATACGTTGTAATCCAATTTGGGTTCCTCACCCTCATCTCAACCCCCATAGCGGCCGTCGCCTCCCTAGCCATCCTCTCAGTCATCGAGAGAGATGTTAAGCTGACCTTAACCTCCATCCTCGTCCTCCTCATACTCCTCCTGGGCATAGCTCTGGGAGTGATTTGAGGAAAGATTTTTAGATTCAATGTTCTTAGCTTGATGAGACGCTTAAAAGAAGAGATGAAGACCCACATCACCGATGAGAAGGCTGAGGAGCTACTTAGAGAGCTGATCTCAACGCCTAGCCCATCGGGTAGGGAGAATGAGATAGCTGAGATAATAGCCGAGGAGCTGGAGTCCCGAGGCCTGGAGACGGAGAGGATGAGAGTTCCAGGCTGCGGCAGCTTCAACCTCCTCTGCCGAATCGGCGATGGCGGCGAGACCCTCATCCTCAACGGCCACATGGATACGGTTCCACCACACGAGATGGAGCACCCCTACGAGGCGAGGATCGAAGACGGCGTCCTCTATGGTCGAGGAGCCTGCGACGCGAAGGGGGGGTTGACGGCGATGATCCTCGCCGCGGAGGAACTCGCCGACGTCGAGGCGGAGAATACGCTCCTCCTAACCTTCGTAGTCGACGAGGAGAATCAGGGGCTGGGAACCATCACACTAATACTCAGAGGCGTAAGGGGAGACGCCGCCATCGTCTGCGAGCCGACGGATCTCAAGCTATGCACAGCCCAATATGGATATGTGGAGGTGAGGCTGAGAACCCATGGACGCTCAGCCCATGGAGCCACACCTGAAAGGGGGGTAAACGCCGTGGAGGATATGACGAGAGCCTTAGAACATCTCAGACACCTCCCCCTGCTAAGTGGGGAGGAGAGGCCGGCTCTGAATATAGGCATCATCAGAGGTGGAGAGGACTCCTGGATCGTCCCCCACCTATGCGAGGCAGACATCCTCATCTCAACACCCCCCGAACTCCCCACCTCTAAGGTGGTAGAAGAGCTCCGGAGGCATCTATCAAAGCTGGGGGATATAACCCTAGAGCTGGAGGTGTTGGAGAGCGATGAGGGATATAGGCTTAGCCGCCGAGAGCCGATAGTTAGGCTGATGGAGAGGAGCATCAGAGAGGTGTTGGGATACGTAGAATACTCAGCCGCTAGAAGCTGGACTGATGCCAACACCCTATTCAACTATGCCGGAATCCCATCGGTCATATATGGCCCAGGGAAGCTCCACCACGCCCACTCAGGTGAGGAGAGGGTTAGAATTAGGGATGTAACCCTATGCGCCAGGGTGTTAGCCTCGGCATGTGGAGAGTTCCTCAGGAGGGGTTAGGCCATAACCTTCTTATATAACTCGAATATCTCCTATCCGAGGCCATGTCGAGATTCCAGAGTCTAAGTGGAAGGGCGGCGCTGCTCTCAATCCTCATAGCTGTGACAACCCTCATGAATCTCATCATGATACCGATGCCCCCACCCCTCGCCGAATATGACCTATCACCCATCCTCACCTACGCCGTAGGCGTCCTCGTCAGCCCCATAAACGCGGCGGTGATCATCGCCATAGCCCAGGGGTTGGGAACAGCCTATAAGGCGGCGATCTATGGCTGGCCTACGGTCTTCATCCCTGGAGCGATGATCGTCAGGGGGTTAGAGGCCCTATTGATCAGCATCCTAACCAGGCTTAGATCACCTGCGAGAACCATATCGAGATGGGAAGTGGCATCCATGATTATAGGGGTTCTCTGGGAGACCCTGGGATTCTTCATCGCGGACTGGATACTCTTCGGCCCTGGGATGGCGATGATAACCCTGATGACCATCGTCGACGCCATCTTCATACCGCCGGCCATAGCGGTGGTCGCAGCTGTGAGGAGGAGACTTGATGTCGAGAGACTCCTCTAAGCCGAGGAGGCTGAGGCTTGGAAAACTCCCCCTAGAGGAGTTGAGGCGCCTAGTCTTCCCCCATCTCTTAAAGGTGGAGCCAGGCCTCGATGGCGGAGTCTTAAGGCTGAGAGGTGAAGCCGCCGTGGCTCATGCCCCAGCTATAGGCGTCCCCATCGAGACCCTCGGCTTCTTCGCCTTCCACTACGCAGCCTCCAACGTCGCAGCACTCTTCGCCAAACCCCGATACCTCATAGTCGGCATCTACCTCCCACCCGACAGTGGAGAGGAGGAGCTCCAAACCATAGTTGAGGGGCTAGGCTCAGAGGCGGAGAAATACGGCGTCGAGATCATAGCTGGACATACAGCCACCTACAGGGGGCTGGAACTCCCCCTAGTCTCAGCCACCTGCATAGGGGAGAAGGTGAGGGAAACTGGGAGGATTGAGGCTGGAGACCTAATAGCCCTGGTGGGGAGAGTAGGCAGGGAAAGCCTCTGGCTGAGGGCCGTCGCCGAGGGGCGAAGAGACGAGGGATGGAGGAAGCTCACACCCCTACCTGCACTCCTAGGGCTACAGGAGGTTGAGGGGGTGAGGCTTCTACACGACGTCTCCGAGGGAGGAGTGAGGGGAGCCCTCTATGAGATCGCTGAGACGCAGCGTCTAAGGCTGGAGGTGGACTCCAGCCGGATCCCCCTGGAGGAGGGTGTGAGAAAGATTGGGGTTGACCCCCTTTCAGCCCCCAGTTACGGCGTCCTCATCGCCCTCCTAGACCCCGATGCCATGGAGGAGGCCTCTGAGAGATGCCTTGACGCTGGATATCCCCTAATCATCATCGGCGAGGTGAGGGAGGGGGAGGGAGCATACATAGATGGCGTGAGGGTTGAGGGGATTGAGAGAACGGAGCTGGATAAACTCTACGGCCTCGTCGTAGGCGTCGACGAGATCATATCAAGCCTGAAGAGGGGCCTTAGGAGGCTGGAGGAGGAGCCTAGGGTGGCAGCCCTAATCCCAGAGGTAGGCCTAAACATGGTCTATGCGAAGCCTGAAGCTCGATCCATAGAGGAGGTGGCAGGCCTAAGCGGTAGAGTGATCATCAGCCTAGGAAAACCTAGGATTTGCGGCGAGGTCGTATATGGGGGGTCAAGGCATCTAGCCTACGTCGTCTTAGAGGCGATGAGACTCAACCCAGAGATGAGGGCGGCCATAAACCTGAGGGGGGGAGAGGACATCGCCGAGGCTTTAAAGGAAACGGGTCTAGGGGTTAAGCATCTACCAGCGGAGGCCCATGGCCCCTGCCCCGTGGCGGATCACCTCAAGGCCGCTGGAGAACTCTATGATGCCTACCTCCACCCTGGAGGCCTAGGCATAGAGGCCACCACAACCATTCTAGGTAGAGATCCGGAGGAGATCGTCGATGTCGTCCTCAGATTGGCTAGGCGTCTCCGAGACCATTAGGGTCTTCAACGAAGCCTCAGAGAACTATGACAGCTGGTATGAGACCCCCATGGGACGCTACGCCCTCAGCTGCGAGCTTGAAGGCCTTAAGAGGATGCTCCCACAGCGGGGAATAGGCGTCGATGTGGGCGCCGGAACCGGCATCTTCGCAGAACATCTAAGCGATGACAGGATCATCATCTGCCTAGATCCCTCCCCAGGGATGTTGAGGAGGGCTGCTAGGAGGGGGCTACCATCCATCCTAGGCGTCGCAGAGCATCCACCCCTCAGGCCTAGATGCCTAAACTTCATCTACATGGTCGCCACACTGGAATTCCTCCCTGAGCCGGTTAAGGCTCTTGAAGCCCTAAAGATTAGACTAAAGCCCCGTGGATCCCTCATCCTCCTCATAATCAACAGGGAAAGCCCCTGGGGACGGCTATACCTGAAGCTGGGAGAGGAGGGCGACCCCATCTTCAGCAGAACATGCCTCTACAACCACGAGGAGGCCCTCAAACTCCTCGAGGAAGCGGGCTTCAAACCCCTCTCAGCCATAGGAACATTGACGGAGCCACCTGACAGACCCGAAGGCGAAGCTACCTTTACGGCACCCAATGCCGAAGCGGGGGTTCTCCTTCTCAAAGCGAGACCTTAAGACCCCTATATCCTCCCTCCCATCCTAGACTACATCGAATCTTAACGTCCAGGGTTGATGGTTCCCTCATTCGATGTAGGCGGAAGATGGAGTCTACCTCTGAAGAGGACATCTCCTACAGCCCTATCTCCCCATAGGTTCCAGATAAACGATGAACTTCCATTATATGTCCATTCATCAAGTGATGCGGGGGGTGGGATTCGAACCCACGTAGGCCTAGGCCACGGGATCTCTCCCCGAGCCCTCGATCTTAAGTCCCGCCCCTTTGTCCACTCGGGAACCCCCGCCCTTCAAGGATAAACCCCTAAGAGGGGGATAAATCTTGTTGGGTTATCCTTAAAAACAGCGTTGCAGATGCATCTAAAGGGCCCGTCGCCCAGCCAGGATAGGGCACAGGCCTCCTAAGCCTGGGGTCGTGGGTTCGAATCCCACCGGGCCCGCCATATAAGGTGTGGAGAAAGAGATGTTGGGTTAGGTAAATCTCCCGAGGTATAGGGCTCTTGGGTAGAGGTTTAGGAAGTTTGGGTCGTTGGAGAGTTCCACATACTTCATCTCCTCTGCGACCCTCTCTGCTTCGTCTCTCAGCCTCTTTGATAGGAGCATAAGCCTCGCCCCCTCCACGGCTGTGTTGCCCACAACCCTGATGCGCTCGGAGGGGACATCCGGTATCATCCCTATCTCCTTCGCATTCTCTGGGTTTAGGTAGCTTCCGAAGGCCCCTGCGATGTAGAGTCGTTCGATGTCATCGGGCTTGACGCCCATACGCTCCATCAATATCTTCGAAGCCGTGTAGATGGCCGCCTTCGCCAATTGTATCTCGTTGACGTCTCTCTCCGTCAATGTGATATCTCTCCCCGTGGCCGTCTCGCCGCTCCAGGCTATTATGAACTCGGCTGGAGGCCCAGGCTTTATGCGTCTCCCCTCGGCTGTGAGTCTTCCATGGGGGTTTAGGATACCCCTCCTAAGCATCTCGGCCACGGCGTCGATGACGGCTGAGCCGCAGAGGCCTAGGGGTTTCACACCTCCTATGGTCTCGTATCGCACCTCTAGGTCTTCGTCGATCCAGATGCGCTCTATGGCTCCCCTTACGGCTCTCATCCCATCCTTTATATGAGCACCCTCGAAGGCTGGCCCAGAGGCGCAGGAGGAGGCCCAGAGCTCCTCCCCATCACCTAGTATGACCTCGGTGTTGGTGCCGACGTCGATGAGCAGCGACAACTCCTCAGCCTCGTGGAGGCCTGTGGCGATGACGTCGGCTACGGCATCGCCTCCGACGAAGCCGGCCACCACCGGCGGCGTATAGACCCAAGCCCCCCGATTGATGTTTAGGCCGAGATCCCTCGCCCTGGCTTTGAAGCCTCTCCTAACGACGGGTGTGAAGGGGGAGACTGCGAGGTGTCGTGGATCGAGGCCGAGGAAGAGGTGGTGGATAGCCGTATTACAGGCGACGACAGCCTCGTAGATGGAGGCCACATCGACGTCGACTTTGCTTAGAGCCTCTTTGAGGGCCTCATTCACCCCTTCAGCCGCCAATCTCTGGAGCTCCTCCAGGTTGTCAGGGGACTCCATGGCGTAGGTCATCCTAGCCATGATATCCTCGCCATGTATCGCCTGGGGATTCTCGACTGCTCCAGTTGAGATGACCTCCCCCGTTGAGAGGTCGACGAGCTGGACGACGATCTTCGAGGTTCCTATGTCAACGGCTAATCCATAGATGTTTTCCGTAGTGTCCCCTGACTCTACGGCTATGAGAATCGAACCCCATAGGATAGCTGTGACCATCCAATCTCCCTCCCTTAAGGCCTCTGGAAGCTCCTTGACGGCTTCCCACTCTACATCAACATCGCCACCAAGGGCCTCTAACACCCGCTCCAGGTCGCCTCTCCTATCGCCGAGCTTCGGCCTCTCCAGCTTTAGGGGGAGCTTCCGTATCATGGGCTCCAGCTCGACGGCTCTTCTGAGTCCCTTCACCTCTATTCTCTGAGCCTCAACCCTGCTCTCTGGGGGTATGTTGATGACGAGGTCTCCGTGGATTCGGGTCTGGCAGGCGAGTCTGACGCCCCTCTCAAGCTCCTCTGAGGTTAGAAGTCTCCCCTCAGCCTCCGTCGGCGGGCTTACAGCCTTTAAGTCGTCGATGATTACTCGGCATCTCCCGCAGAGACCTAGACCGCCGCATTCGCTTCTCAGCCCTATGGAGGCTCTCCTGGCGGCCTCTAGGATGCTCTCCCCCTCCTCAACCTCGACTCTACGGCCATAGGGTTCGAAGATTATTTTTAAGCGTCTCAAGCCTCTAAATCTAGGGTTTTTAGGCCTATAAACGTCTTTGCCTATCTAGGCTTAACTTCGAACTCGCAGTAGGGGCCACCCATCGCTATGCATCGGGTTTCAACAGCGATCATGGGCCTCTTGAAGCAGTGGGTGGCGAAGCCCGCGAGCATCCCCCTTATGAATCGGCTGTATGGCTGTTTTGCCCCTCTCCGCCGCCTTCACCGTTCTAGTGGAGCAATAGGTGACGTCTAATCCCTTCTCCGCTATCTTACTCGTCACCGCCACCAGGACTCCAGGCCTAGAGATGGCTTTGACGACGGGGCCGTAGAGTCTTCTACCCTTATAGAACATGAATCTCTGGACGCCGAACGGTATCACAGTTATGAATTCCTGGAACTTACTTTTATTTTTCTTTAATCATTGATAAATATTAGAATCCCATATCCCTCCAGGATTCATATACCCATTTCATCACGAAAAAGACTTCTTCCACCCCGAGAATATAATCCCCGATGTCCGAGAAGAAGGCGACTGGCAGATTCGTCGTCCAGGAGCATCATGCGTCGCATCTCCACTGGGATCTGCGTCTGGAGATGGATGGCGTCCTGAAGAGCTGGGCAGTCCCCAAGGGAGCCTCCAAGGGAGTCAGGCGTCAGGCGTCTCGCCGTGGAGGTCGAGGATCACCCCCTCGAATACATCGACTTTGAGGGAGTCATCCCAGAGGGACAATACGGAGCCGGAAGGGTCATCATCTGGGATAGGGGCACCTACACCCTTGAGAGCCGTAAACCCGATAAGATCGTCTTCTGGCTCAACGGAGAGAAGCTCAGGGGCCGATACGCCCTGGTGAGATTTAAGAAGAATCCGAGGAATTGGCTCCTCTTCAAGACGAAGGAGAAGGGTTAGAGGAGGCTCCTCGACGGCTTCGCCACGGTATAAAGCGGTCGACGACCTGGGCCACCCTGATGCGGGCTGTGAGGCTGAGATACATATAGGCATCCATCCTATCCCAGCTATGGTTCCTATGAAGGGTCCGCCTCCAGGGTGATGGTTCTGCCGTCCTTCCTCTCGAAGATTATCTTGTTATCCTTGATTCTGTGGAATTGTCTCCGATTCCAATCGTTTCAGCCAGCCCTCCAAGGCTCCGAAGCCCGGTAGGCTGGAGCTCTATGCCCCTCTCGACGGTAGGATTGCGTTTTTGAGGGATGAGGGATGGGATCACCCCATCCTCCCTATCCTCTCCCATATGATGGCGGCCAGCTGGCCGCCTATGAGGCCCTGGATGCCCCCGAGGGTCATGAGGAGGATTATGAGGGAGGGGTTGGCCTCTAGGATGCCTAGGAGGATGGTGGATAGAGTTCCCATTAAGCCGACGGAGAGGGAGGAGATGAGGGAGGAGATCATCAACCTCCGCCTCTTCACCCCCTCCTCATCGACGACTCGGAGCAGCTTGTTGAAGAGGGCGACGAGGAGGCCGTAGAGGGTTGAGAGTAGGAGGGTGAGGGGAGCCATCCATCCCCGGATGGAGGAGGTGAGGAGGCCCGCTATCAAGGCGGTCGAAATCGCCCCGAGGGAGCCCACTAGGA
>JAPDJB010000011.1 GCA_029259285.1 Candidatus Bathyarchaeota archaeon
CGGGAACCATCTACCCAGCTCTGAGGGGGTTAAAGACCAGGGGCCTCATTGAGAGCGTTGAGAGAGAAGGCCGCGAATTCTATAGGTTGACGGGGAGGGGGAGGGAGCTCCTAAGGCGTATAGAGGAAAGATTGGAGAGGAGTCTAAGCTTCATGGCTAGATATCTAGCCTTCCTCGCGAAGCTGACGCCGCCGGAGGTTAAGGTTAGGCTGCTGGAGAAGATCGTCTCCTTCACCGATGAGGGTTTGAAGCCTACCTTCCTAGAGGGCTTCCTAGAGGGCGTCGACAGGGAGAGGCGGAGGGAGGTCTTGAGGAGTCTACATCAAATCCTCTCGACGAGGATGAGGCGTATAGAGGAGATGATAGGGGAGGATGGAGCCTATGACGGAGATTATAAGGGCTGAGGGATTGGTTAAGGAGTATATCCAGGGTGGTAGACCGGTGAGGGCGCTGGACGGCGTAGACCTAGCCGTCGAGGAGGGGGAGTTCCTCGCCATCATGGGGCCATCGGGCAGCGGTAAATCGACGCTTCTCCACATCCTAGGCGCCCTAGACAGGCCGACGGAGGGGCGCATACTCATCAGAGGCGTAGACCTCTCAAGGCTCAGCGATGTGGAGCTGGCGGAGCTGCGAAACCGTGAGATCGGCTTCGTCTTCCAATTCTTCAATCTCATACCCAGGATGGATGCCTTGAGCAACGTGGAGCTCCCCCTCGCAATAGCGGGAATCCCCCGCGAAGAGCGTCGGAGGAGGGCGATTGAGCTTCTGAAACTCGTAGGCCTAGGCGACAGGATGACCCATAGGCCGAGTGAACTCAGCGGGGGAGAGCAGCAGCGGGTGGCCATAGCTAGGGCCTTGGCCAATGACCCATCGATCATCCTCTGCGATGAGCCGACGGGCAACCTCGACTCGAAGACGGGTGAGGAGGTGATAGGGTTGATGAAGGAGTTGAACCTCAAGAGTGGTAAGACCTTCATCATCGTAACCCACGATCCAGCCGTGGCTCAGATGACTGAGCGAATACTATACCTCCACGATGGGAGAATCGTGGGGGAGAAGAGGAGGGAGATGCCATGAAGAGGTGGAGCATAACCCTATTGATGGCTCTGATGCTGACATCGATCATCGTACCGATGGTTCAGGCTGGAAACTATACGCCGCTTCTGAGGGTGAAGGTGAGCGACATCTACCTCACAGCCGGCGAGGAGAACACCATAGAGATAGAGCTGAGGAACACCGGCAGCTACAGCGTCTATGAAGTGGAGGCCATCCTCACATCGACGAATCCTGGAATAGTCATCCTCGATAAGGGGCATATGATATTCAACGAGATAGAGGCCGAGAAATCTAGGCGATATAAGCCGGTGATCTACGTCGACGAGGACACCCCCATAGGCCCCTACACTCTGACGCTTACCCTCACCTATAGGCAGATGTATAAGCTGGGAACCGCCTACACACGGACGGCTACCCTCCAGATCGGCGTAGTCGTCGTAAACGCCTCAAAGCCGAAGATAGGGCTGAACATCAGCCTCATCAACCCATATCTCACCGCTGGTGAGGAGAATAAAATCAAGTTGAGTATTGAAAACGGTGGAGATTTGAAACTCGAAGACATAGATATAATGATAACCTCCAATACCCCCTACATCGCCGTGTTAAACGGAGTCATAGACATAGATGCACTAAACGTGGGCGAGACCGTGGAAAGTGAAGTGCTACTCGCAGTCTCTAGGGGGACACCCCTCGGGGTTTATACGCTGACGGCTACGGCGGAGTATAGGGATTCACAGGGGGAGAGCCACACCGAGATAGGAACCCTAGGCGTCGATGTCGAGGAGGTTAAGGTAGAGAGACAGACGCTCCTCCTCCTAGACGGATATACCCTCAACAGCCCAGAGGTATATCCAGGTGGAGTTGTGGAACTCGGACTCTGCCTGAGATGTGTGGGGGCTGAAGCCTACGATGTAAGGGTGACCCTTACACCCGATCAGAAGGGCGTCTTCTCATCCATTACTCCCACTACCCTATACCTCGGGGATCTAGATCCAGGAGAAGAGGTTGAGGCGCTCTACATGTTGAGAGTAGATGGGAAAGCCCTCTCAGGTCAGTATCTCCTGACGACCAATGTTGCATATTTAGATTATAAGGGAATGCCGAGGAGCGCTGTCGAGACCATAACGCTGATGGTCTCGCCTCTTGTAGATTTTAGGATACTTACGGATGGGGAGACACATGTCTCTAGGGGGGCCTCTACAACTCTGTCGGGGGACCTACTCCTAATAGGAACTGAGAGCGTCCGCTTCGTGGAGCTTGAAATCGTTGAGGATGATCTCTTCAAGGCTTCGGGGAGTGGGGAGTATATTGGAGCCCTAGACCCCGACAGCCCCCTCCCCTTCGACTTGAGCTTCAGAGTCTCGGAGGACGCTGAGGAGGGTCCACAAACCCTCAGGGTGAGGGTCCTATACCTAGACTACCTTAACTGTAGGAAGAGTGACATCGTCGAGGTCCCCATCTACGTCGAGGCCCCAGAGGAGATTGAAATTATGAGGCAGCGTGGGGGAATCTGGCTCTGGATCAGGTGGCTCTTTGGTATACTGCCGAGGTGAAGGCAATGAGAACCCTTGACACGCTGCTCTACGCCCTCGACGGCGTGAGGGAACGGAAGTTCAGATTTGCATTGAACATAATCGGGATCCTCATCGGCGGAGCCGCCATCACCTCACTACTGGCTATAACCCAGGGTGTCAACAGGGATGTTTCAGAGCAGATGGAACTCCTAGGACCGACAACCATCGCCGTAACCCCAGGCGGCTTCGGCTACGGTGGAAAGGGATTCCTAACCATGAAAGACATGGAACGGGTGAGGCGAATACCCCACGTGGAGGTGGCAACCCCCATTATAAGCATGTCCGCCACCGTCGTGATAGGGGGTCGGACGGGTATAGTATCCATCGTCGGCGTAGTCCCAGAGGAATATCTACAGGTCATCAAGAATATAGAGGTGGCTGAGGGACGCTTCATAAGGCGAGGGGACATGGCCGCGGCGGTCCTGGGCGCCAACATCGCCCAGCCGCCTGGAGAGGAGGAGCCTATAGTGGATGTTGGAAGCAGGATAGCAGTCACCATAAAGACGGAGGAGGGGATCAAGAAGGCGACCTATAGGGTGGCCGGAATTCTAAAGGAGACGGGGGGAGCCTTCATCATCTCCCCAGACGACGTCATCTACATCTCGCTTAGGGCTGCCCAACAGCTCTTCGACATGGGCAACAGAATCCATCGTATCGCCGTCGAGGCCGATGCCATAGAGAACGTCGAGTACGTCGTCGAGGCCATAGAGGATGAGTTGGGTGAGGGGGTACTCGTCATCTCAGCTGGCTTCGTCCGAGAAACCGTGGGGAGGATCACCACATCTCTCCAGGTGCTCCTCGGAGGGGTGGCAGCCATCTCCCTCATCGTCGCGGGTATAGGCATAGTGAACACGATGACCATCTCAGTGATGGAGAGGACGAGGGAGATAGGGATATTGAAGGCCGTGGGAGCCAAGAACCGCGATGTCCTCCTCATCTTCCTCTCAGAGGCCCTCATAACAGGTCTCCTCGGCGGAGTTCTAGGCGTCCTCTCAGGCATCTTCCTGGGACAGGTCATCTCATCGATAGCGCAGCTAACCTACAACATAGTCCTCTCCCCCTACATCACGCCTACGATCTGCTTCACTGTCATCCTCTTCTCCTCCATAACCGGCGTCCTCTCCGGTCTCTATCCAGCTTGGAGAGCCGCCAATCTAAATCCGGTGGAGGCGTTGAGATATGAGTGAAGACGGGTCGATATCCAACCCCTTAAGATGCCTCATAAAACCATTAGACACCCTATCGAAAGTCGATGAGAGGGATCTCTGGATCGGCCTCCTCGTCGTCCTCATCATCGCCTTCTTAGCCTCTACAGCGCGATACAACTACGCTATGAAGCTGCCCATCGAGATACCCGAGTTTCTCCAGAGACCTGGAAGTAGAGTCAACCCCGAGGCCTTCAAGAGGAACATAGCCTACTTCCAGGCCTTCGGCGAGGGGGCCGCCACCATCCTCGATTGGCTTCTCACCTCCATCCTCATACACCTCTACATCAGAGCCCTCGGGGGGAGGGGAAGCCTGAGGGGATTGATGGCGAAAGCCGGCTTCGCCTCAACACCCCTATTGATACAGCAACTCCTACGCCTAATCGATTCCTACACCATAACGAGAGATCGCCTATTGGAACTCGCAGCCTCCCTACAGAGCTGGACGCCTCGAACACTCACCCATATAAACCTCTTCCAAATCTGGCTCCTCATACTCCTCACCATAGCAGCCTCAATAAACTATGGGACATCGAAGAGGAGGGCGGCCGCCTCGACGCTCCTGGCCTACCTAACCCTAACCCTCATCCTCCTCCTCCTCTCCCACAGAGCCATTACGATGGCCAGCCTCTGAATAGTGTTAAGAGGCTGAGAAACGATGGGAAATATGGCTTGGACGTGGAGCTTTATTGGTTCAGGAAGGCAGAATACAGGATTCTGAGGGGTAAACGGGGAGTTCAGAGATGCTACAATGAGATGGCATCGAGATACGACTCCTCAAGATACCTCTACTGGACGAGGAGGATGGAGGAGGGGGAGGAGAAGGCCATAGAGGGCTGGCTTAGGATGTTGAGGCCTCCAATCATCGACGTCGGCTCCGGAACAGGAAGATACGCCCTCAAACTCGCCGATCAGGGCCTGGAAACCATAGCCCTAGACATAAGCCAGGGGATGATACATCAATTGAGGGGGAGGATGAAAACTGAGGCATCACTACATCCCGTGATAGGAGACGGGGAGAACATACCGCTGAGAGATGCCTGTATCAACTCGATTCTATGCACTCTAACCTTCGACCACTTCCAAAACCCAGAGAAGGCGGCGGAGGAGTTCTCAAGGATCCTTAGACCAAGAGGCCTATGCCTCATCACAACTCTTAACAGCCAAACCCTAAGAGACTTTCAAAAATTGATGGGGATACCGAGAGATAAAGTTCCATTTAGAACCGAGGAGATGCCACCCACACTCATCCACGAGGTAGGCCACTCAGCCAAAGAAGTGGGTAGGCTCCTCGAACCCAGAGGCTTCAAAACCATAGGGGTGAGGGGATGCTGCTATTTGCACTTAATACCCCTGCCAGAACGCTATCCCATACCCATCGATAGACTTCTAAGCCCTCTAAAACCACTCTTAAAATACGCCTGGATACATGCGATTCTACTCTTGAAATATGTTTCTTAGAGAAGATAGAGACCCGATGCGGGGGGTGGGATTCGAACCCACGTAGGCCTAAGCCACGGGATCTTGAGTCCCGCCCCTTTAGCCACTCGGGAACCCCCGCCCCAGGGATAGATGTTCCATGGGGATGGCTTAAAACCTTACTCCGCCTTCATACAGGATGATGAGGGTCTCCATAAGCCTAGGTGGAAGCCTCCTCAAAGATCTCGAAGACTTCCGGAGATATGCCGACGTGTTGAGGAGGCTGAGGGCGAGGGGGCATCGAATCGTCGTCGTCTGCGGCGGAGGTCGCAGGGCCCGTGAATTTATCGCTCAGGCCCGAAGCCTAGGAGCATCAGAGGAGCTCCAGGATAGGGTTGGAATATTGGTGACGCATCTAAATGCTCTGCTCCTAATAGCAGCCCTCGGCGAGGATGCCGATCCAAGGGTTCATCGAAGAGCCAGCGATGTGAGGAGGCATTTGGATGATAGGATCATCGTCGGCGGGGGGCATCTCCCAGGGAGCAGCACCGACTACAGGGCCGTGCTCTTCGCCAGGGCGATTGGGGCTGAGCTCATAGTCAACGCCACCGATTATGGAGGGGTCTTTGACAAAGACCCAAGTAGGCATTCAGACGCCATGAAATACGACCATTTAACCTATGATGAGCTGGAGGGGATCATCAGAAGCCGATTTGAGCAGAGACCTGGCGACTACGGCCTCTTCGACCTGAAGGCTGTGAGATTGGCTAAGAGGCTGGGAATTCCCATAGTCTTCGTAGACGGAACTGATCCAGAGGAGATCATCAGGGCCGTGGAGGGTGGGCACAGCGGAACAGTTGTCTCCGGTTGAAGGTAAACTATATATGCTCCAGCGGGGTTTAATGGTGGGCCTCTGATATGGGGATGAGAAAGGCTGCACCCCTCGATAGGTTCAGGTTTAGGAAGCTACTTGAGATGCTGGAGAAGAAGGAGGGGAGGGGAACCGAGCTTATCAGCGTCTATATCCCACCTGGGAAGCGGGTCAGCGAGGTGATGAACGACCTCAGAAGCGAGTGGGGGACAGCGAGCAACATAAAGTCGAAGACGACGAGGAAGAACGTCCAGGACGCCCTCACTAAGGTTATGGAGCGCCTAAAGCTGTTCAAGGAAATACCCGAAACCGGCCTAGCCATCTTCGCCGGAAACATCGCTGGAGACCAGCCAGGGGTGGGCCGCATGGAGACCTATGTGGTCATACCCCCAGAGCCGATAACGACGTATTATTATCGGTGTGAACATCGCTTCGTCCTAGAACCCCTCTGGGAACTCCTTAGAGCCGAGGATGCCTATGGCATAGTGGTCATAGACGCAAAGGAGACCACCATAGCCCTCGCGAAAGGGAGACGCATAGAAATTCTAAAGGAGGTCACATCGGGAGTACCAGGGAAGCATCGAGCGGGAGGTCAGAGCGCCAGGAGATTTGAGAGACTCAGAGAGATGGCCCTAAACGAGTATTACCGCCGAGTCGGCGAACACATCAACGAGCTTTATCTCAAGATTCCGAATCTGAAGGGAATCATCTTTGGAGGCCCTGGGCCGACGAAGAATGAGTTCCTTGAGCGAGACCTCCTCCATTATGAGTTGAAGGATAAGGTGTTGACCGTCGTCGACACCGCCTATACGGGCATCGAGGGTGTGAAGGAGGTCGTCGACAGGGCAAAAGACTTCCTCGAAGGCCTGAGATACGGCGAGGAGCGTCGAATCGTCCAGGAGTTCCTGAAACACGTGGGCCGAGACACCGGTCTGGCGACCTACGGCGATAGGGAGGTGATGAGGGAGCTTAAGAGCGCCAATGTCAGAGTCCTCCTCCTCTCCGAGGGCGTAGAGCGAGAATGGCTGAGGCTGAGATGTCGAGAGTGTGGATATATGGAGGAGCGGATCATAGAGCGAGACGAGCTTGAGGACTTCATGGAGGGGTTGGGCAACATAGTCTGCCCCCGATGCGGAAAGACAGCCTACGAGGTGGTGGAGCATAGGGAGCTCCTGGAGAGGCTTATAGAGATGGCTGATGAGGTCGACGCCAGGGTTGAGGTCATCTCCACGGAGACGGAGGAGGGGGAGATGCTCCTCAAATCCTTTGGAGGAGTAGCCGCCATATTGAGGCATAGAACCTACTAGGGTTTGATGGAGAATCTCACCTTCGGATACTCCTCAACCTCCTGTTCTCCGCCTCCACCCTCGTAGACCTCAACCCGCTTAGCCTTCAAAGTTCCCGCTATGTTTCTCACAGCCATCCTCAGCGTCTCAGCCTCGAATACGCTGTCGGCGTATAGCTCTATGGCCTCCACCTCCCTCCCGAGGGGTATCCCCCTACGACTCTTCTCACGCCTTATGGCTCCGATGACGGCGACGATGAGATCTCCACGCCTCTCAGCCTCAGGGTCGATGAGGCTGCGATTCGCCTCAGGCCATCGAGAGAGATGTATGCTATCCCCCTCACCCTTCGCATACATGTGGCTGTAAATCTCCTCGGTTATATGCGGGATCACGGGCGCCAGGAGCTGGAGCATACGCTTCACAGCGTAGTAGAGCGTCCACTGAGCTGACTCCCTACCCTCCCCGCCGTAGAGCCTATACTTCACAGCCTCTATGTAGTGGTCGCAGAAGACGTGCCAGACGAAGCTCCGGACGGGTTCAAAGGCCTTCATGAAGAGGCACTCCTCATAGGCCTCCGTGGCCTCGCCGATGAGCCTCTCCAACTTGCTCAAAAGCCATCTATCGAGGAGCTCCAGCTCAGGCTTCTCACCTGGCTGATAGTCGACGAGATGGAGGCTGGCGAATCTGCAGGCATTCCAGAGCTTACGCATAAACCTCCACCCATACTCGACGTCACCCCATCTGAAGGGTATATCCGACCCCGTGCTTCCGCCGGCGGCGGCCCACTGCCTTGCGGCGTCGGCTCCATATTTGTTGAAGACCTCTGGGGTGGCGACGAAGTTTCCAAGGGATTTACTCATCTTCCTCCCATCGCTGCCCAAAACCATGCCGTTGATCAACACAGCCTTATAGGGCGTCTCATCGAAGAGGGCAAGATGCCTCACCATGAGATAATAGGTCCAGGTTCTGATGATGTCCTGACCATTAGGCTGGAGGGAGGCGGGGAAAAGCTTACGCCAATCAGGTCTATCTGGCCAGCCTGCGTGGATGGCGCAGGTCAACGAGGAATCAAACCAAGTGTCCAATACATCGGTCTCGGGTTCAAACTCCCTTGAGCCGCATTTCGGGCAGGGACTTCTGGGCTGTGTATATCTCGGGTCGACGGGAAGCTCATCAGGCTCTGCGAGCTTCACGGCTCCACAGCGCTTACAATACCAGACTGGTATGGGTGTGGCGAATACCCTTTGACGGCTCAGCACCCAATCCCAATCCAGAGACCTTGCCCAGTCGATGAGCCTATACTTCATCCAATCCGGATACCACTTGATCTTCAGCGCCATCTCCACAACCCTGTCGGTGAGGGCTGTTGTCCTCATGAACCACTGCTCCTTAGACAGAATCTCGATCGGTGTCTTACATCTCCAGCAGACGCCTACATCCTGCTCGATCTCCTCAACGCCTCTCAACAGCCCAGCTCTATCGAGGTCTCTGACGATGGCCTCCCGAGCCTCCACTATACTCAGCCCTCTATAAGGGCCTGCAAGCTCCGTCATGTGTCCACGCTCATCGATGAGCTTGATCACTGGAAGCCTATGCCTCGCCACCATAAGGACGTCACTCTTGTCTCCATAGGTGCAGATCATCATGGCTCCTGTGCCGAACTCTGGGTCGACGCTCTCATCCTCTATGATGGGAACCCAGCGCTCCGATAGGGGCACCTTGGCCTTTTGGCCGACTAGATGCCTGTAACGCTGATCCCTTGGATGCACGGCCAGGGCGACGCAGGCTGGTATATACTCGGGTCTCGTGGTGGCGATGGGGACTTCTCCATCTCTTAGGCTGAAGACGATGGTGTATAGGCGTCCCCTACGGTGTTCATACTCCACCTCGGCGTCTGCGATGGCCGTCTCGCATCTTGGACACCAGTTGATGGGGTGCTCCCCCCTATAGATGAAGCCCTTCTCATAGAGGATGAGGAAGCTGAGCTGGATCTTACGCATATAATCTGGATCCATGGTTCTGTATTCGAGGCTCCAGTCTACGCTGCACCCCAGTCTAATGATGGCCCTCTTCATCACGTCGATGTAGGTCTCGATCCACTCCTCGCATAGCTTCCTGAACTCGTCGGCTGGGACATCTGAACGCCTTATGCCGTGGGCCTTCTCCACGGCCACCTCCGTCGGCAGTCCATGGCAGTCCCATCCCTGTGGGAAGTGGACGTTGTAACCCCTCATTCGCTTATATCTGGCGACTATGTCGAAGTAGGTCCAGTTTAGGACGTTTCCCCTGTGGAAGTCTCCGCTTGGATAGGGTGGAGGAGTATCTATGGAGTATCTGGGCCGGGAGTCGTCCTCCCAGTCGTATCGGTAGATGCCCCACTCCTCCCAGAGCCTCTGCCACTTCTCCTCCATAGCTAGGAAGTCTATCTCCTTAGGCAGCGGCCTCAAACAGAACACCTCCCAGAGTCATCCATATCCCAGGGCCTGAAGAGGTCTCTATGCAGATTAAATCTAGACTCCACTTTGGTGGATGGATCTCGGCTTAGCGGTGTTAGTTGTCCTGGGGACGATTCGACTCACCCCCTCAGACCTGCGATAATCATACCCCTCTAAGGGATAGATATATCTTTCCACCTATGCCTCGATGACTCTAGGCTCCTCCCGCTTCCTAGACCCCCTCATCTCTACGACCTCGCCGAGGGTCACCCTCATCCCATCCCTCGCAGCCACCGTCGGGATACCGGTCTCGGCCTCAAGATACTCAGCCTCAGCCTCTGGACCTGCGTTGAGCATCCTCATGCCGAAGTGGGTGAGCACAGCACATCTCGGCCTCGCCTCCTCCATAATCCTCAAGGCGTCATCCACGGAGAGGTGAAGCGGTAGAGGAGCTCCACGAGGCCTCATGGTGCAGAGGATCAGCAGCCTAACACCCCTATAGCCTTCGCCGACGCCTTCGAAGTAGGCCGTATCGGATGTATAGCCGATGGAGCCGACATCGGGGAAATCAAGCCTCAAGCCGACGGTGGCTGGATCACTATGCAAAGCCCTCAAGGCCTTGATGCCGACATCCTCAACCTCAAGGGATACATCAGGCTCCAAGACAATAACCCTCTCAACCAAACCCTGATGATAGGATGAGATGGAAGGCCCAATATCATCGACGCCCTGGAGGACACTCCTCGAAGCAGCCAGGACACCCCTACGCTTGGTGGTCACCCTCGTCATACCCTCGATGAGAACCTCAGCATCGCAATAATGATCGGGATGGCAGTGAGTGACGACGACCGCATCCAACTTCTGAGGACTCAAACCAGACCAATTAGAGAAGATGAGGGCCCCAGGCCCAGGATCGATGTGGAGATGCACATCACCCCAAACCAGGCGGAGGCCGGCGGTCCTACGACGCTGAGTCACAGTGACGAAACGACCCCCACCGGTTCCCAGAAACCATATCGTCAGCGGCTCCAACTCAGAAAAAGGTCGAGTTAAAGATTTATAAGAACCTCCTCTCCTCAAAAAGAGTTGGTGGGCCCGTAGCTTAGCCTGGTTAAAGCGCTCGGCTGATAACCGAGAGATCAAGAGTTCAAATCTCTTCGGGCCCACCACAAAAATCTCCTAAATTAATCTTTTTCAAGCAGCTTTTTCCTTCTTTTCTCCTTTTTAGGCTCAGTTTGATGATGATTTTATGTGAGGGTTTAAATTTCTGTTTCAGAGAGACGGTCGAAGAGAGTGATTATTTGAAGAAGGGATGGTTGAGGAGGAGCTGAGTTATTAAATCGCCATCAAAAATCTCTACACTTTCGGTCTCTCTAGACCATATCGCTTGAATATCGAGTTCAGCACCTCCTCCAATGCCTGTGCTCTATCCTCTGGCATGGGTTTGGGTTGATGTTCTTTCAGTAGCTTCTCCACTCGTTCCTTGGCTCTGGTGATGATGTCCTTTGATCCGGCTTTCTTCCAGGCATCTATGGTGAGCCTACAGATCACATCTGATGGTATGTATCTCTCTCTTCTGAAGTGCTTCATCGTATGCCTCTCACCCAGATAGTGGCCTCCAGGGCCGACCTTCTCTATGACATCCAACGCCAAGGTCTCCTCATCGACATCTATGCCCTCCAAAAGCCTATAGGCCATGGCACACAGCTCATCATCAATAATCAACTTCTCCAACGACTGACAATTCTCTGAGGCCAACATCCCTGGGCCTGAAACGACATTCACCCCCGCGAGGGCAGCCATGAGGATGCCGATGGCAGACTCAAAGCAACACTGCCCGTCAATCACTTTAGAGTCGCTTTCTCCTAGATAACTATGGGTGGGAAGCCCATAGTATTTCCCGATCTCAGCAACAGCGCAGGCCATCATCACAGACTCTATGGCTCCGATCCTTTCGGTAGCATATCTCATATCGAAGAGGACTGGCCCACCACCATAGATGACCGGCGCCCCAGCCCTCCTCAGTTGAGTGATGACAACACCAACCAATGTCTCGGCATTCGATTGAACTAGGGTTCCAGCTAGGGTGGCGGGGCTAGTCGCTCCTATATGCGGACCGGAGATAATCTCGGCTGGTATGCCTCTGTCGGCGAGGTCTATGAGGTTCTGGGCCGTTACGTCGCCCCAGATGAGCGGCGATGTGGGGCAGCAGTCAAAGATGGCTCTTGGTCTGCGCCTCAATTCCTCTGGGCCGCCGACGGCTGCGTTTAGCATCTCAGCCATGTCGATGAGCCCCCTCTTCGAGAAGGCCCCAGTTATAACCGGCTTATCAGAATTCCTCAGCACTATGTATAATCTATAGAGGTCTGCAACCACCTCCGGGACGTCTGAGGGGACGATGGCTGTGCTCTGAGCCTCGATGTGTTCAAGGGCATCAGCCAGCCTCACCAGCTTCTCCAGGTCTCTTGAGGTTCCCCTCCTGATCTCTCCGGTCTCTGAGTCTAAGACGTATATGGCTGCTGAACCTGGGTTGTAGACGACGTCGTCACCTCCGATGAGGAGGCTCCTATCGCCGTCTCGGCTGTATAGCTCTATCTCCGATGGGGCCCTCTTCAGACATTCGGCCACCAGCTCCTCTGGGATTCTCACCCGTCTCTCCTCGACTTCACATCCGTTCTCCCCCAGCAGTCTCAAGGCATTCTCATTCCTCACCTCCACTCCGACCTTCTCTAGGATCTGTAGGGTGGAGGCATGTATCTCCTCTATCTCATCCCTCTCCAGAAGTCTGAATCTATTGATCATACGCTTCGTTATAACAATAACACATTGTTTTATGGGTTATGTAGTTTCTAACAGTTGAATCTAACAAGATAAGGTTAACCTCGTCTGAGGGTTTCAAGCCCACTATGGGGGCTGAGAGACTTTGGACTCTTTGGAGGAGGGAGAATGATTAAGGAGCTTGAGGCCTATGAGAGGACTTATGCCCATGAGGTTAAAGATGCTGGAAGGATTGAGGAGTTTCTACGGGCTTGGATAAGAGGAACTGCGACTGGCCTGAATGAGGTGGATGAAGAGACGGCGAGGAGGATTCTGAAGAGATGTGGTGAGAACTGCTGCAAGATCTTCCTAGAAGTCTACGGCCTTGACCTGGCGTCACATGATCTGAATTCCCTCATCGCGGCATTGGACAGAGACCTAGCCACAACAGGCACCCGATGTGAGAGGAAGGGCGACATAATCATCTACGAGTTCGAGCCAAAGCAGTGCGAGTGCCCGCTGGTATCGGAGAATATAGTTGAATTGACGCCTAGGCTTTGCTCGGCCTGTTTCACCAATTGGCTCGAATACATGTTCGGAACGGTCTCGAAGAAACCTGTTAGAGCTCAGCTTATAGAGAGCCTGGCAACTGGAGCTGAGAAATGCTCCTTCCAAATAAGGCTGGAACCAACAACGAGATAGAACACCAAACCAAAAAAAATCTCCTAAAACCCTTTTATGGTATGTTTGATGGCGATTTTATGAGTTTAAATTTCTGTATTCTAAAAACAGTAAAGAAGGTGACGAGCATCTTTAATCTCTCTTTATCAAGTTGAGGAATTCAATGCTTCTAAGAATCTTTATCTCTCTGTACTCTTCTAGTGTTAAGAGATCTTTATCTCCCGTTACGATGTAGTCTGACTACCCTGAAACTGCGCATTCGAGAATTTTGATGTCGTCTCTATCTCTAAGTGGGGTTTCCTTGATCTTCTTTGGGGCGAATATCTCGGATATTTCCATCAATCTGAGGATGTAGCCTTCTATCTCCCTCTCGCCGATGCCGAGTCTCCTTAGAACCCCCTCCACTTCATCGAGTATCGGGAGAAATGTGATCAGCTTATAATCTCTCCAGATGGCAGCCTTTCCTCCCATTACCGTTGAATAGTAAGGCTGAGATGAGAATGTTTGTATCTAGAGTGGCCCGTTTCAAGTTCCTCGCCTAACCGACTTAATCGCCTTTAAAATATCCTCTCGAGTTATTCCCTTCTCCTCAGCAAATCTCTCGCCATAGGTGAAGAGCTCCTCCCAGCTTGGAAGAGAGATCCTCTTCAAAACAACGAGATCCCTAATCGCTGTGGCGACTAGGTAATCTCCCTCTCTAATCCCCAACCTATCCCGAATTGCCCTCGGAATAGTCACCTCCCCCTTCCTCGTCACCTTAACCAGAGACGGCCTTTCCATGAGCCAACCCGATAATGGTAGTACTTTCCTACTAATGAGGCTGATCAGAGCCCGATGAATATAATACCTTTTTAGTTCGAGTTTAAGAATTATTAAAGAGACATAAGAAGAGATGTGAAGGCGAATCTAATTGTAAGTAGTTAAGATATAGAAAATTGGTATTGTTATTATACCTAGAAGTCCTCCGATTATGAAGGCAAATTGGATCCCGTAGAGATCCATTATTAATCCGGAGATCAAGGAGCCCGCTATCTGTCCTAGACTCATTCCTGTGTTTAGCACTCCCATCGTTGATCCTGCCCCCATCTTCTTTCCCTCCTCAGCCACGATGGCGGACATGGCGGGGAGGGAGAAGGCGCCTCCTAGGGATACGAGAAACCTAGCTGTTATTAAGTCGAGGGCTTCATGGGTATTGGCGAGATAGAAGTATCCGAGGGAGGCGAGGATAGTTCCGAGGATGACTAGGAGGACCCTATTATAGCGATCTGCCAAAACTCCGAAGGGGGTCTGTAAAAAGGAGTTGATGAAGATTCCCATTGCTAGGATGAGGCCGACGAGGGAGTAGGAGATTCCAAGATTCTGGACGGCGAAGACGGCGAGGAAACCCATTATGCTTCCTCTCCCCATCGCGTTTATCACACGGTATATTAAAGCTGCAAGCAGCCTTCTATTCGCAATGATCTTAGCTAGGGGTACGGTTTGTCTTTCAAGGGTTGGAGACTTAATTGAAGAGGGTAAAAATAGTATTGTAAGTATGAGGCTTAAGGCGATGAGAGCGGTCATGGAATAAAAGACCATGGGGAGAGAGAAGCGATCAAAGATGTATCCACCCAACAGTGGACCTGCGCCGAATCCAGTGAACATCGCAGTGTTCATC
>JAPDJB010000058.1 GCA_029259285.1 Candidatus Bathyarchaeota archaeon
TCGCCGTCCGGAGGGTGAAGAAGAGCGACATGGAGAAGCTCTCCAGGGCGACCGGAGGCAAGATCATCACCAACCTCGCTGATCTGAAGGGGGAGGACCTCGGCAGAGCCGAACTCGTCGAGGAGCGGAAGGTCGGCGAGGATAAGATGGTCTTCGTAGAGGGCTGCAAAGACCCCAAGTCGGTGTCCATACTGATCCGAGCCGGCCTTGAACGGATGATGGATGAGGCTGAGAGGACGATGAACGACGCCCTATACGTAGTCTCAGACATCTTCGAACTTCCAAAGATGGTTCCTGGAGGCGGAGCCATAGAGATGGAGATGGCTAAGGCGGTGAGGGCCTACGCCAGACAGGTCGGCGGCCGAGAGCAGTTGGCCATCGAAGCCTTCGCTGACGCCCTAGAAGTCATACCGAAGACTTTGGCTGAGAATGCTGGACATGATGTCATAGACACCATGGTGGCTCTGAGGGCGGCACATGAGAAAGAAGACGGCTACGCCATGGGCGTCAACGTCTATGAGGGAGGCATCGCCGACATGCTGGATAAGGGCGTAGTGGAGCCGATGGCCGTGAAGATGCAGGTAATCAAATCAGCCGTCGAGGTGGCCTCGATGATACTGAGGATCGACGACGTCGTCGCAGCCAGCCCCCACAAGGAAGAGGAGACAGGCGGAGAGACGGAGTCGATGGAATACTAGCCCACAATCTTTTAACCATGAAATTTAAATCCCAGCTATTTTCACAACTCTAATGGGCTCCGGTGGTCTAGTCCGGTCAAGGATACGGGCCTCTCGAGCCTGGGGTCGGGGGTTCAAATCCCCCCCGGAGCACCATGGTATGCGTTTAAATCTCTTCTTGTGCTGAGTTCATTTTGGCCTTGGAGGGCTTTGATATTCATGGGGGTTCGTAGGCTTGAGAATGCCCTGCGGGCTATTAGGGAGTCTGAGTTTATTCTTCCTGGGAATAAGGAGTTGATTCTGGGTTTTTGGGAGTTTCTTGAGGCTTGTAGGGAGGATATTGTGAGGCTGATGCTTAAGATCGAGGATAGGGATGTTAAGCCGGAGACCTTGAAGTTTAATATCACTTAAAATAGGGAGAGATTTACCCCTTCAATCCATACCCTAATCTTCTAATCTTATGATAATCTCGTTATGGCTTAACGAACCAGCTCCTCGAGAGGGTATATCTGATAGGGTGTACTCAAGCGGGGAGACAGATGGGGAGCATAGTCGCATGAATCGGAATTCTCGCCGTGGGGAATCGTTTATAAACCCCTTTCTTTCTATTCGAGGTGAAAAATGAGTAGTTTTAACCTTCAGAGATACATGTTCTATAAGGATAGGAGCATCTACGGCTTCTACGTCAAGGCGAGGTCCAGACCAGGCTTAGCTAAGGAAATATTATCAGTCTTCTCCGATAGAGGCATCAATATACTCTATATCTCTACATCCGTAGCCGAGCTGGGTGAGGAGGGCATCATGATAGGCTTCTTCGATTTAACCGATCACGGAGTCTCGATGGGACAGCTTCTAAAGGAGCTTAGAGGGATAAAGGATGTGGAGGCTGCAACCATCATCCCGCCGAAATTTACGGGATTCATAGCGGATACGGTGTCATTTCCATTGATGCTGAGCGATGTCAGAGCTCTCCTACTTGATGAACCCGCTCTAAAGGGATTGCTGGTGGATGTTAGGGAGAGAATGGGAACCGGAGGGGAGGCGATGCTATACCACTTCGGCTTCCAACTCGGTTTAGAGTGGGCCGACTACATCATCAGGGAAGCCGATAAAATAGGGGCCGTAGAGCCCTTGGAGAAGTTTAGCATAGCAGCCGACATCTTCAAGGCCCACGGCTACGGAGTAATAGAGGAGATCACCGCCTTCAGAGAGGACCCGCCCTACATAGAGCTTAAGATATCCGGCTGCATAGAGTGCAGCCTCGCCGAAGGAGAAGTCGAAAAGCCCTTCAGCCACTTCATCAGAGGCATCATAGCAGGCTTCTCCACACGCCTCTTCAACAGAAAAATGTTCGCAGAGGAAACTAAATGCATAGCCAAAGGGGATCCATACTGCAAATTCATAATAAACCTAAAACAAACTACAACCCACTTAGAGGAATGGACCCATATGGGAAACCAGCAAGAAGAGATTTAAACGACCCTTTCCGAATTTCCCCTGGAGTGTCATTCGAAACTTAGTTGACACCAACAGCGATTCTTTCCCTCATGAGAAGGGGAAAAATTAAATGTAATTTAAATAGGTCTTACATCTCATTTTAAGAGATATGGTTCTCCACGAGGTATCAGAGGATTTCCCACTTATCTCAAAGGTTAATTATTTAAGTACTGCGAGTATAGGTTTGATTCCAATTCCGGTGATTGAAACCGTAAAAGGCTTTATCTATGAATTAGCTCAAGAAGGTACATTATTTTTAAATGAAGATAGAGAATACAGAATCTACGATGATCTTAGAAGGGAGGGAGCTAAACTTTTAGGTTGTGATGAGGAAGATATCGCTGTTTTTAATAGTGTTACAGAAGCATTAAATTGTATTGCATGGAGTTTAGAATTAAAAGAGGGAAAAATAATATCAACTGATATTGAATTTCCAACAGTTACTTATCCGTGGCTTAGAATTGCACGTAAAGAAAACATTAAGGTGAAATTTGTTAATGCTAAAAATTGGTACATTCCCCCTGATGATCTATTGAATGAAATCGATGAAAATACGAAGGTTGTTGTTTTAAGTCATGTTGAATATTTGACAGGTCAAAGACATGATATTAAGAGAATTGTAAAGCGTGCTCATGAAGTTAATGCCTTGGTGATCGTTGATGGAGTCCAGGCGGCGGGATATATACCACTAAATGTTAAAGAATTAAATGTTGATGTCTACATCACTGGAAGTTATAAATGGTTGGTTGCACCTTTTGGAGCGGCTATTGCATATATATCAAAGGATCTCTATTCAAGATTGGAACCAGTGTTTGTTGGATGGAGATCTAAGGAATATATGTGGGATCTTAATCCTTTAGAATTAAGTTATTCATCTACTGCTAGAAAATTTGAGTATAGCACAAGCTCATATAGTGTTAAAATTGGTTTAGCAGAGTCCATTAAATATCTGAGAAGAATAGGGATAGAAAAAATTTACGAGCATAACATGAAATTGACTGATATAGCGGTAGAAGAGTTAAACTCAATTAAGTATGTTAATTTGGTAACTCCTCTTAATATGGATGAAAGAGGCTCCATAGTGACATTTTGGGTTGAAAGAATAGATCCATTTAAAATTGTTAATAAATTAAGACATTTAAATAGACCGATTGAACTAACTATTAGACGAAATATGATTAGAATATCCCCTCACATCTATAATACTGAGGAGGATATTTTACACTTTGTAGATTCTTTGAGAAGGTTTGTATATGGAGGATTTTGAATGGAGTCTGATAGTAGATGTGTTGGCTCGTCAAGAAGTTTCTTCCAGCTCCTCGTCTAGTCTTATCATCGGGATCTTTCGGTAGCATTGGTTGCAGAAGACGTGGCCGATCTCGTTGACCATGAAATCCTTATCATTTCCGCACTTTGGGCATTTAACCAGGCCCCTCTCTACTAGTTTCCTCAGCCTCCGCTTATACTCCTCCAACGGCGTGTAGCCTGACATCATTATTAATGGAGTTATGGATAAGGAAATCGTTTATCTCCATCCATTGGGAAATCAACTCGAGAGTCTTGCGGTTAGAGGCCTTAACTCTACTTCTAATCGTCGCGTCATTAGCCCAGCTCCCAGCTCCATTAGAATCGGCGGATAGGGTTCTGCTGGTGCGAGTGGACACCGAGATCACCATGGCGACGGCGAAGATGCTGGAGGATGCCTTCGCCATAGCGGAGACGATGGATGTGAGGCTCATAATCGTGGCGGTCAACACCCCAGGTGGGGAGATAAACGCGGTGAAGAAGATCATGGACCTCTTTGAATCTTCCAGGATTCCCATATGCTTCTTCGTCTACCCCATCGGAGCCTCAGCCTGGAGCGGCGGCACCTATCTCCTCATGGCTTCCCATATAGCTGTTATGGCCTCGGGGACGAGCATAGGAAGCTGTCAGCCGGTTCAGTATACGGGGGAGCTGATAAACAACACGAAGTATATCAATGCCCTCTCAGCCCTCATGGAGAATCATGCAGCTCTCCATGGACGGAATGAGACGGCCGCAAGGCTCTTCGTGACCAGAAACCTAAACCTAGGCCCCGAGGAGGCTTTGAGATATCACGTCATAGAGATCGTCGCCGACGATGTTGGAGCGCTTCTCAAGAGGCTGGAGGATATGGCTTTAATAAGGGTGTCCTCTGAGGCTGGAACCAGCGTCTGGAGGCTCATACCACGAGGGGAGGTGGGGGATTACAGGCCGATTGAGGTATATACCTTCGAGGATGTAACGGGATGTGAGATTGTTGATTATAAGCCTGGCTTGAGGATCACCTTTCTCCAGGTTCTCTTCAACCCGATGGTTTCGATGCTTATGCTCACCTTCGGCTTCCTCTTCCTCTTCTTCGGCCTCCAATCCCCAGGTTATGGAAGCGAGCTCATCGGCCTACTCCTCCTCATCCTAGCCCTGATGTCCCTCCAGGTGATCGGCATAGAGCCGACGATAGCCCTCCTCTTCGCCTTAGGATTCGCATTGACGGTGGCGGAGCTCAAAACCCATATAGGGCTGCTAGGTGTCGCCGGAGCCTTCTGCATAATCCTAGGCTCCCTCCTCCTCTTCCCCTCTCCCCAGTGGCTGCTTGCACCTGAGATATCTATGAGGATTAGGAATACGCTGCTATGCGTCTCCATAGCCGCCTTCGGGGCCTTCGCCTTCCTCATCTACAAGGTGGCTCAGACGAAGAGGATGAGGGTGAAAACCGGCTTCGAGGCCCTTGAGGGGTGTCGAGGGGTGGCGGTTACACCTCTAAGGCCCTATGGGGAGGTGAGGGTTGAGGGGGAGTTCTGGAGAGCTAGAGCTGAGGAGGGGGAGATAGAGGAGGGCTCGGAGGTCATAGTCGTCGGTCGTGAGGGGCTCCTCCTCATCGTGAGACCCTTTAAATCGAGCGGAGACTAGAGGCTACATGGTGGAGAGATGATCTCGTTTCTAACCCTGATAGAGGCGTTGATAGTTCTGATAGTCGCTGCCATATTCCTCAGCGGAATAAAGGTGTTGAAGGAGTGGGAGCGGATGCCTGTGCTGAGGCTCGGCCGCTATATAGGGCTTAGGGGGCCAGGCATCACATATCTCATACCCTTCATAGATAAAGCCCCTATTAGGGTGTCGACGAGGCTTCAGACGATAAGCTTCAGAACGGAGCAGACGTTGACCTCTGACAACGTCCCCGTGAACGTTGACGCCGTGATGTATGCCAAGCCAGTAGACGTGGAGAAGTGCGTCCTCAACGTTGAGAACTACATCACGGCGACGCAGTGGGCGGCTCAGACGACTCTTAGGGAGGTCATAGGGAAGATCGAGTTGAACGAGCTTCTCTCAGAACGGGAGAAGGTTGGGAGACATCTAAGGGAGATAATCGATGAGAAGACTGAAGCCTGGGGCGTTAAGGTGACTTCGGTTGAGATCAGGGATGTCATCATACCGGCGATGCTCCAGGAGGCGATGAGCAGGCAGGCTCAGGCTGAACGTGAACGTATGGCGAGGGTGACCCTCGCAACAGCGGAGTTCCAGGCGGCTCAGAAGATGATCGAGGCGGCCAGGATGTATGAGAAGAGTCCAGAGGGGATGGCCCTGAGATGGATGAACATCCTCTACGAGATCGGTCAACAACCAGGGACGAATACGATAATATTGATCCCAGCGAATCTCCCCACGGCTGGCGTAGCGCCCATCGGCCTACTATCCCTCACGGGGCAGCAGGGTGAGAAGGGAGGGGAATCCTAGCCAGACCTTTTTCTCCAGCCACTAAACATTTAATATCCACCCCTCATAAGTGTTGAAGGTGTCTAGATGGCTTACAGGATACAGGGAGCCACAGCCGTCGGCCTCGTCTGCACCGACGGCGTCGTCCTGGCATCTGAGAAGCGTGTAAGCTGGGGAGGCATGATCCTCAGCAGGGCGGGTAGAAAGGTTTTCAGGCTTACTCCAAACATCGGCATGGCCTGTGCAGGCCTCGTCTCAGATATGCAGGCCCTCGCAAGGGAGGCTGAGGCCTACGCCAACCTCTATAGATTCGAGAACAATAGACCCATCTCCGTCAAGGCGATGGCAAAACTCATATCAAATCTACTATTCCAGAGGGGGAGGACACCCCTATTGACCGAGACGATCATAGGGGGCGTCGACGAGGAGGGGGCGATGGTCTACGCCCTCGACCCACTCGGCAGCGTAATCCCAGACAAATTCGTCGCAGCCGGATCAGGTGCCCCCATAGCCATAGGCCTACTCGAAGCCCAATATAAGGAGGATATAAACCTGGAGGGAGGAGCCGAATTGGCGCTACAGGCCATAAGGTCTGCGGCGGCAAGGGATGCCATAAGCGGAGACGGCGTCGATATGCTCATCATAAAGGCCGATGGAATGGAGGAGAGGAGCTACCCCCTAAAGCCATAATCAATAAATCCCAGACCCCTTGAACAAATCCCAGAGGGCCGGTAGTTCAGGGGTATGAACGCCGGTTTCGCAAGCCGGAGGTCGGGGGTTCAAATCCCCCCCGGTCCACCATTCAAAGAGGGTTTTAATATGGAGAGGAGGAGAATCCTCTGGGATGTCCACTAAGCTGAAGGAGGAGTTTCTGAAGCTGCTAGAGGAGGATAGGGAGTTCCGATACACCGTAGCTGGCCTAATAGGATTGGGGGAGATCCTAAAGGCCATTAGGGATCTGCAGGGTCAGGTTTTAGAGAACATCGCGGCGACGAGAAAGCTGCAAGGCCAAATGGCTGCTTTACAGGAGCAGGTGGCTGAGCATGGCGAGGCTATTAGGTCTCTTCAGGAGCAGGTGTTGGAGAATAGTAAAGCGATTAGGGCTTTACAAGAGCAGATGGTTGAGCATTCAAAGCGAATTGAGGGGCTTACGAGGACTGTTCAGGCCCTTGGGGCGAGGTGGGGCTTCATCGCTGAGGATGCCTTCAGGGAGGGTATGAGGGGGATCATAGAGGAGTTTTTCGGCGGTAGGGTGGAGAGGTGGATATATGAGGATGAGGAGGGCTTCGTCTTCGGCCATCCCAGCGTCGTGGAGGTCGATGTCGTCGTGAGGGATAGGGAGCATGTATTGGTGGAGGTGAAGTCCAGCCTCTCCAGGGCTGACATCTACGAGTTGTGGAGGAAGGGTCAGCTCTATGAGAGGGTGAGGGGTGTTAAACCTAGATTGGTGGCCGTCTCCCCCTACGTCGATGAGAGGGGGAGGAGGGAGGCTGAGAGGTTGGGTATAGAGGTTTACACCTCCACCATGGAGCCATATCCATCCGGCGTCCTCTAGAAGAGGGGCGTCTCCGTGGATACGGATAAGGAGGCCATCAGGAGGCATATATGGCGCCTATTAGAGGAGAGGGGCGTAGCGAGGTTTCCGAAGCCCATCCTAGGCAGGATCCCGAATTTCCAGGGGGCTGAGAGGGCGGCCCTGAGGTTGATGGAGCTCCGAGAGGTGAGGGCTGCGAGGTTTGTCAAGGTGAATCCAGATTCGCCTCAGAGACCCATTAGGAGACTTCTATTGGAGGGGGGTAAGCACGTTTTGATGCCCACCCCAAGGCTGAGAGGAGGCTTCCTGCTCCTCGATCCGAGGCGTATTCCACGCCACCTATATGGTAAGGCCTCCACCATTAGGGGCGCCTTCAAGCTGGGCAGAACCCTAAGCCTAGATGAGCTTCCGGAGATAGATCTCATCGTCTGCGGCTCCGTCGCCGTAACGAGGGAGGGGCATCGAGTGGGGAAGGGCGGCGGCTACAGCGAATTGGAGTACGGCATCCTTAGGGAGATCGATGCCATCGACGATGAGACACCCATCGCCACGACGGTTCACGACCTACAGATCGTCGACGAGATACCCCTCGACCCCTGGGATTTCACCGTCGACATCATAGCGACGCCTAGGGGGCTGTTGAGGGTGGCTGGTGAGAGGCGTAGGCCTGGGGGGATCATCTGGGAGCTGGTGTCGGAGGAGATGATGGAGAAGATGCCGATATTGAGGGAGCTGATGGAGAGAATGTATTAACCCTCTTTAAGGGATTGGGTCGATGACCTCTATCCATCTTATTCTCTTGAAGGCTTTATCATGTGTCATTATCCTATTAATTTTGAGGAATTCCGCAGTTGCCAGTATCGTGGCATCTCTACCTCCTATTCCAAATTGGAAATATTTAGCCAGTAATTCGATTGATCTTAATGTTAACTCATAATCTAAATCTACTACAGTGAATGGAAATCTGAGAAATATATTTAGTCTTTCCATTCCCTCGATGGGTCCTAAAGTTTTAATGAGGAAATGTGCAACTTCAATGATGATGGTCGTGTTTATGATCACCTTCTCTGATCGTAGTGCTTTCTCTAAGGGTTCTATCACAAATCTATGTTCAGGTGTCTCGTCGTCGAAGTAGTATGCCCAGATGTTGGAGTCCACTATGATCATCGCTTTACGCCCCATATCTTCTTCAATTCGAGGGGCTTTATTTTCGAGCCGTGGACGCAACCCCTCAGCTTCTCTATGAAGGTTTCAACGCTCACTGCTGGCTTGAGGATCAGCTCATCCCCTCTAATCTCTATGAGGAATTCCTGTTCAGGTCTCAATCCCAATCTCTCCCTATACTCCTTTGGGATCACGATCCTCCCTCGCTCATCCATCCTGGTTATACCCATCTCCACTCCCATCCCATATATAATCCCATTAAATATAAACCCTCTCTCCCGAGACCTAACTTTTATCTTTTGGGTTGGGGAGAGTGAGATACCTTGCTTCGGGAGTTCGATAGGGGTTTGGCATGTCTCTTCGCCTTGAATCTCTTCATGGCCTTCTCAGTCCAGCTCATCAATCCCCTCTTCCCCCTCTACCTCAAGGGTTTGGGTGCATCCGATGTTGAGGTCGGCTTCGCGGTCTCGCTGTCGAGTGTCGTCGCCACGGCTTTGATGCTTCCGAGTGGCATCCTCATGGATTGGGTTGGCCGGAGGCGTATGCTTCTGCTCAGTGTTCTCCTCGGTGTGTTTCCGCCGTTTCTACTGGTCTTCGCCAGGAGCTGGTGGATGGCTCTGCCGCTTTCGATGGTCTTCTCAGCCTCCTTCTCCCTCTTCGTCCCCACGAGGATGGTCTTGATCGCTGATAGCGCCAGGCCTGGGAGTACGGCCATCCTCTTTGGGTTGATAAATATCGCCTGGCCTATCGGGGGCATAGTGGCTCCTATCCTCAGCGGCTTCATCGTTGAGCGATTCGGCTGGAGTTTCTGTTTCCTCTTAGCCGGTGGAATCCTCGCCGTCAGCTTCATCCCAGCCCTACTGATAAAGGCTCCAAAGCCGAGGGCTAGTGGCGCCGTTAGGAGGGATTCTCCCCTGGATCGGCGTTATCTACCTCCGCTTCTCCTCTTCCTTGTCTTCCACCTCGTCATGACTACGGCGATTGGATGTCTAAACGTCATACTCCCCATATATCTCAAGGATCGATTCGGCCTACCCTACCATCTCATAGGGTTGTTCTTCACGGCCTCGGGGGCTATGACGCTGATCACTCAGATACCCAGTGGCTACCTGGCTGATCGATATGGGGAGCGCCGCTTCATCTCAATGGTCATCGCCTCCATTCCCCTCCTATTTGCCCTCTGGCCCCTCCTGAGGCAGTGGTGGATGCTGCTACTCCTCTACACCTTCATATCGGGTCTCTGGAGCATGACTTGGCCTGCGACGCTGTCGCTGCTCGCCCTACTGGGGATTCCCTCTCCCTCACTCGGCCTGGGAGCAAGAATAACAACCACTGTTAGAGGATTTGGGAAGGCTTATCCCCTCAACGCCCAATATCCCTAGAAGATGATGGAGGAGCTTGAGAGGGTTTATAGGCATATAGATGAGCACCTCGACGAGCATATAGAGCGGGTTAGGAGGCTCATCCAGCAGCCCAGCGTCTCCCAGACAGGTGAGGGAGTCATAGAATGCGCTGAGATGCTGAAGGATTGGCTCCTAGACCTCGGATGCAGCCATGTGGAGCTCGCAGAGCCTGAGTACTTCTGGCCCATAATCTACGGCGAATATGACGCCGGAGCTGAGAAGACCCTCATCATCTACGATATGTATGATGTCCAGCCTGTGGAGCCTGAGCTATGGGATTATCCACCCTTCGAGGCGAGGGTCGTTGAGAGGCCGCCCTTCAAACGGGTTCTCATAGGCCGTGGAGCCATAAACACAAAGGGGCCGATGGCAGCCTTCCTAAACGCCTTCGAGTCCATCCAGCAGGCAGCCGGAGAGCTGCCTGTCAACCTCATCTTCGTCTTCGAGGGCGAGGAGGAGCGTGGAAGTGTAAGCATGCCGAAATTCGTTAGGGATTATGAGCAGAAGCTGAAGAGGGCTGACGGCGTCTACTTCCCCATCTGCAGCCAAGACCGAAACGGGTTGGCAAGGCCTTCTCTGGGGTCTGAGGGCATACTATACATAGAGCTGGAGACCAACGGAGCCCTATGGGGGAGAGGCCCAACCCAATTCGGAGTCCACGGAGGCCTTAAACGGATTCTCGACAGCCCAGCCTGGAGACATATCAAGATGCTGTCAACCCTCGTCAGCGACGACGGGAATAAAGTTGAGATCGAGGGCTGGTATGACGACATCGTTGTGCCATCCGAGGAGGATCTACGGCTGCTGAGGGAGGGTTATAGGAAGTCGACGCCAGCTGTCGAGGTCTTCGATCCAGAGATTTTGAAGGAGATGTTGAGGGTTAAATGCTTCAAATACGACTTGGAGAAGCCCGAGGACATCCTAAGGGAGATGCTGTTCAGCACCAGCTTCAACCTCGACGGAATCTGGGGAGGCTGGATAGGGCCTGGAACCAAGACGCTGCTGCCGCATAAGGTTGTGTCGAAGCATAACATCCGATTCGTACCCAAGCAGGACATCGACGACCTCTTCAGGAAAATACGGGCGCACCTCGATAAACACGGCTATAAGGATGTGGCCCTAAGGAAGCTGGCTGGATACCCCTGGGCCCTGGTTGACTATAAGAATCCGGTTGCTGAGTCGCTCTACGACGTCTTTGAGGAGTTTGGGGTTAGGTATGCGATCTATCCGCCTGTGGCCAATCCTGTGTTGACGAGTCCGGCTTGGCCTGCCTACGTCTTCGCCGGTGAGCCTTTGAAGCTCCCCATAGCAGGGGGCGCTCTTGGTCATGGGGGTTTGGCTCACAGCCCTAATGAGTATATTGTCATCGAGGGCTGTGAGGCGAGGTATGGATACATCCATGGCCTAGACGGCGTTGAGAAGAGCATGGCCTCAGTCCTATACCACTTCGCTGAGCGCTGACCCCATCTTTTTCCGTTTGATGAATAACCCTTTAATCCCTTGTGAGCAATCTAAGGTTAGGTTGAGCCTTCAAAGATTAGGCGTCTCCAGGGGCATACTCATCCTCCTAATTCTATCCATAATCCTCTCCTCCACGGCCATCTACCTCAACCTCCAGACCCCTCCGAGGCTGCTTAAACCTGTGAAGCGGTATATCGGCATCCTATGGGTTGAGGGGGCGATCCTAACCTCAGGGGACTCACAGAGGGTTAGGGAGGCCATAAATGTCGCATTGTTAAACCAGAGTATCAAGGCCGTCGTTGTGGCGATAGACTCGCCAGGGGGAACCGTCGACGACGTGGAGAGCATATACCTCGATTTGCTAAGGCTGGGGGAGGAGAAGCCACTCGTGGCGTCGATAACATCAGCCCTATCAGGGGGATATTACATCGCGGTGGCGGCGGACTATATCTATACGCTGCCAACATCGATGGTTGGAAACGTCGGAGTCATAGGTGTAGGGCCGCCTGTGCTCATACCCTCAGAGAGGATTCTAGAGTCGGGAGCCTACAAGGTGACGGGCTTCTCTAGGCTGTTCTTCCCCTTCAACCTCACCGAGGCCCTGGGAAACTTCGCCTCAGCCGTCGAGGACCAGAGAGGAGATAGGCTGAAGCTCTCAACGAAGGAACTCCTGAGGGGGAAGGTCTACCTAGGCTGTGAAGCCGTGAGGCTCGGCCTGGCAGATGAGGTAGGGTCTCTGCAGGATGCGATAAAGAAGGCGGCTGAGGAGGCCCACCTCACCAGGTATGGCATCGTCAACATAAACCAGCTGGCTGAGAGGGGGAGGCTGACCATAGAGACCGGAAACAAAACCACAGCCAGGAGCTGGAGGGAGATAGACATCAACTACCTGAAGGAGCTCCATCCACCGCCCACACTATACTACCTCTACCTCCCAGAGAGGGGATTTCAGGTAAGCGAGGGCGAGACAATAGAGACCGAAGGCGGAGAGGAGGCTGAAGAGGGAGGCCTCGTCCTCTTCGACCTAACCCATGAGAACAAGGTTTCGAGATGGACTTTAAACGTCCTCGTCGGGGAGCTGGTGAACCACAGAATATCTGTAGGCTTCATCTCCGAATGGGATCGACTTGAGTCAGCCCTTAGAAACGCCTCCTGCCTCATCGTCGCTGCGCCGACGAAGCCCTACAGCATAGATGAGGGAAAAACCATCGAAAACTTCGTCTCTAGGGGAGGCTTACTTATACTGCTCTACGACCCCTCCATAGAATATGTATCAGTCCCCGAATTGAATGGCCCAATAAACTCCCTAGCCAACAGATTCGGAGTCAGCTTCGCCAACGGCTATCTCTACGATGAGGAGCATTACTATGGGTTCTATAGGAACATCTACATCGAGGATTTCGCTGATCACAACCTCACCAGGGGTGTTGAGAGGCTGGTTCTCTTCACAGCTGCTCCCATCTACTCGGATTATGGCATAGCCTGGACTTCGGAGACCGCCTACTCCTCGACGGCTGAGAGGAGTGGCCGATACCCCGTGTTGGCCGATCTACATTATGGCAACGGAACTGTCATCGCCTTCGGTGACATAACGCTCCTTACTGAGCCCTATTGTTATGTGGAGGATAATTATGGGCTGCTCCTCAACCTAGTTGAGATCATGTCCAAGGCTAAGCCGCCGAGTGTGGTGGAGGAGGTTGAGGAGATCACGGAGCCTCATCTACCTGTGGGGACTGTGAAGGTCTATGTGGAGAGGGTGGATGACGAGGAGACGACGGTTAGATGGGTTAAGGTGAGTGAGACTGAGGTGAGGGTTGAGAGGCCTAACAGAACGATTCTATACCACTATGATGAGGAGGGTAATCTTTTAGGCTGGGAGGATGAGGAGGCCAACGCCACCTATGATCCACCGTTGCCAGCCACGCCTTATCCCCTGAGGAGGGGGATGGGCTGGAGATATGAGAGCAACTATACCTTGATGCAGGATGGTAAACGCTATTCAGGGCTCTACATCGGGGAGGAGAGGGTTGTCGATATCGAGAGGGTTGAGGCCCTGGATGGGAGGCGATATCTCTGCGCGGAGGTTGAATTCAAGATTCGATGTATAATATACGTTGATGATGGAAACTGGACTTACACCTACATCGGAGATAGCTGGCTCTCCTCTAAGGTAGGCCTGGTGAAGGAGGAGGGGGTTAAGCGCCTCTACATCGATGGGGAGCTCTTCATAGAGGAGGAGAGAAGCTGGATCTTGAAGTCCGTGGAGATGGATTGAAACGATATGTTTATCATATAATTATTAAGGGAGACGGGGTTGTACTGCTTAATTGCCATCAATGTGATCTAGAGATGATGTATGGCTAGGCCTATGGCGGATCTTGGAGAGCTACATTATGGGGATATCGCAGGTATAGAGAGCTTTATGAACCCTATCGATTTGGAGGAATCTGATCGCCCCCTATTTTGTATAAAAATATTTTAAATTCTCAATTTGTTCAAAGCAATTTTAATATTATTTAAACTTTATTGAAGATAAAAATTGACATTATACCATCCTTAATATCGATGTCGACACCCAGCTAACAACCCTCATCTCATTAAGGTATCTAGAAATAATTATTTTATCCGTTTTCTGATTATTTTTTCCCTTATTCCTTCATCTAAAGACTAATTTTCTTAGCTTTTTCCACTTCTTCTGGTGATATTTTTGTTACCGGGCATAATTTACAAGGTATTTTTTCAATTTCAAATTTTATGCCGTGTTGCTTAGCTTCTCTATAGCTTTCAATAATGTCTACTCCTGTACTAGTTCCTATGCGGTTTGCTCCCGCAGCAATCATTCTTAAAGCATCTTTAAAGTTTCTTATTCCTCCCGCCGCTTTTACACCCATTTCATCGCCTACAGTTTCTCTCATAATTTTTACGTGATGAATTGTTGCCCCCATAGGGCCAAGGCCAGTAGCGGTTTTAACGAAGTTGGCGCCAACTTTCTTAGCTATCTTACATGCTTTAATCACTTGTTCATCCGTTAAATAGCCCACTTCTAAAATCACTTTAACCATTGCACCATGTTCTTTCGCAACTTCTACGACTCTCCTGATATCTTCTTCCACCAATTGATAGTTCCCCTCTCTAAGAGC
>JAPDJB010000074.1 GCA_029259285.1 Candidatus Bathyarchaeota archaeon
CTGCATCAAGGCGGCGATTCAGCTCATGGAGGCCGACGCCGAGAAGCTGACGAGACATGCGGACTATAACCTCGCATCGATGAGTTTCTCAGCTGGAGAGCTAGCTGAGGAGATTAGGAAGCATATACCAGATTTCAAGGTGGTTTACAAGCCTGATTATAGGCAGAGGATCGCAGATACATGGCCGAGGTCTATCGACGACTCAGCAGCCAGAAGAGATTGGGGCTGGAAACCCAGCTACGGATTGGCTGAGATGACGAAGGATATGATCGAGAATCTGAGGAAGAGGTTGGAGGAGGGCCTCCTCTAACCCTTTTTACCTCCATGATCTTACAGCTACTGTAAGATCAGCTTCCCACCGCTCTCATCCTTGGGAGTATGTCACCACATTTGATGACGCCGACTTTGGCTTTCTCCCCCATTCTCTTCAAGGCCATCTCCAAGGCCTCCTCAACAGAGTCGGCGTGCTCGAAGCCTAAGGCTGCCTTATCCCCCTCGGATAGGCCGTGGGAGACACAGATGATCTGGGCGTGCTCCCTGATCTGGGCGTGTATCATCAACGCCGCGGCGGCGACGCCATCCTCGATCTCGCCACGTCTATAGGCCTCTAAGGCCTCATCATAGGTCAGCTGCCCCATCTCCCTTAGATCGCCGTGGATTGGTGAGATTCCCTCTGGGCATGGGGTGACGAGGATTATGACTCCGCCTGGTCTGACGCCGAGGCAGGCGTAGTCCGTCGGCTTCAAGGCCTGCCAGTAGTCTATGTCAGCTGGATAGCTTGATACTACGACGATGTCAGCCCTATCGGGTATCTCTCGGAGATATAGCCTCTCAGCCTTCTTGATGCCCTCCCTGAAGGCCTTTAGGGGATGGCCTACGGCGAGGTGGCAGACTTCATCCCTCTCGTTGAGCACTGTGTTCACTATGAATCTCAGCCCTGACTTCATGGCCACCTCGTCGATCATACGTCTCACCCTGTTGTCGGGGTTTCCAGCCATCTTGAAGATGGGCCTCGTCATCCCCGCCGCTATGTGGGTCTCCTCTATCGTTTTGACTCCGCAGACTCCTGGCTGAATGATCTTGCCCCCTCCAGCCCATCCGGCGTAGCAGTGGGGGACGATGTTTCCGACGCCGATGACTAGGTCGGCCTCATAGACCCTACGGCTGACAACCACCTCCACACCCATGGGAGTCTTACCTATGTCTATGAGTTCAGCCTCATCGTGGCAGTCGAAGTTCCTCACCTCAACTCGGTCTAAGACCTCACCCCCGAACTTCGCCTCCATCTCGCTCCTCCTCATAGGCCTATGGGTTCCCAGGGCGACTATGACCTCAACCTGATCCTCGCTTACCCCAGCCTCCTTCAACTCGTCGAGTATCGGGGGCAATAGCAGTCTCTGAGGCGTCGGCCGTGTATAGTCGTCGACGAGTATGACGACCCGCCTGGCGTTGTAGGCCAGCTCCCTTAGGGGTCTTGAGGCGATGGGCCTCCTCAGGGCCTCCCTAAGGGCCTTTGCGACGTCTCCATAGGGTTCCCTGCTTCCCCTATCTATGATCCAGGCTAAGTTTCGTTTTGGTATCTCGAAGGAGACCTGCTTCTCCCCGTAGGGTATGCTGATCCTCATGGCGTTATTCACGGGGCTTGAGGGGTCTGATCTCCCTAACCTCTGGGTTTACCAGGTTTGGCGGCTCCACGCCTTTGAGGACGGAGACGAGGTTTTCAGCCGCCATCATCGCCATCTTCTTCCTCGTCTCGACGCTGGCGCTCCCGATGTGGGGCGTCAACACAACATTATCCAGCTCCAATAGTGGATCATCCGGATCGATGGGCTCCTTCTCAAAGACGTCTAGGGCTGCTCCAGCTATCCCCCGCTCCTTCAGGGTCTTATAGAGAGCCTTCTGATCGATTACGGGTCCCCTGGAGGTATTTATAAGGTAGGCCGTGGGCTTCATCATATTCAGCTCCCTCTCACCGATGAGGTGATAGGTATCCTTGGTCAGCGGAACATGGAGAGTTATGTAATCCGCCTCCCTGAGGAGCTCCTCCAGGGGCTTATACTCCAGACCCAGCTCCCCCTCCAGGTCCTCCCTCCTGACGACATCGTAGTAGATGACCCTCATGTTGAATCCCTTAGCCCTCCTCGCAACCGCCGACCCGATCCTGCCGAGGCCGACGATGCCGAGGGTCTTCCCATGGACATCGGAGCCAAGCATCATCTTGGGGCCCCAGGCGTGAACCCACCGGCCGGCCCTCACATACTTATCGGCCTCAACCACCCTCCTGGCGATGGCCATGAGGATGGCCCAGGCGAGGTCGGCGGTTGTCTCGGTCAAGACGCCTGGAGTATTGGTTACGTAGATTCCCTTCTTAGTCGCCGCCTCCACATCTATGTTGTCGTAGCCTACGGCGTAGTTGCTTATGACCTTCAACCGTTCACCAGCCTCGATGACCCTGCCGTCGATCTTATCGGTGAGGAGGCAGAGGAGTCCGTCGATATCCCGAACCTTCTCAAGGATCAGGTCGTAGGGTGCAGGCTCCTCCTCGCTGTCATATACCTCCACATCGGCATACTCCTCGATAAGGCTGATGGCCTCATCGAAGAGCCTTCTGGTCACAAAGACCTTAGCCCTCCCCAAAACATCTCACCGAGGATAGATGGGTTCTACATGGATTTAACAGATTCGGGAGGAGGCCTCCAGGGCGTAAAGGTAATATTCAGAAATTTTTTGAATATTGTAGCCATGGCAAAATTAATGAAATCTAACATGGAGCTCCTCGACAGACTCTTCGAGACCCATCTAAGACCGCTGAGAAGCCGGATGGCAAGGGCCATATACAAGGTCTTCCTGGAGAATCGCCGATACCCCTACCTCACAACTCTTGAGATTCAGGAGGAGTTGGCTCGAAGGGGGATAGAGCGGGATAAGAGGGAGATCAACGCCTGGCTTAAAAGCCTCCTGAGGGCGGGCCTAATAGAGCGGGGGGAGAGACGCAGACCCGTAAGAAGCGGCTATCGGGGGAGATACACATACCTAACCTGGAGGCTAACCCCCCTGGGTGAGAGGATAGGGGAGAGGATAAATCTCCTGATCGAGGAGGAGTCAAAACAAACTATAACACAACTCGATGGAGCGGAGGCGCAGAGAATACTGGAGCTCTCCCTCATCCTCAGAATTCTCAGAGCCCTCCATTTGAAGGGGGGATATATGAGCCTAAGGGAGCTCCAAAGGCGAATGAGTCCGGAGAAGAGAGAGTTGGAGGAGGCCTTGAATAAATGCATCAGGGAACTTGGCGTCGTGGAGGTTAGGGGGAGCAGGGGATTCCTAAGCCTCATATTGAGATTCCTGGGCATTAAGCCCCTCGAATTCAGGCTGAGTGAGAGGGGAAAGAAGATCATGGAGCTCCTCCTCGAAGCCATGCATTAGGGACAGAGATCATATCCAAATCTTTGAAACCCCTTAATTCATGAAGCCTCCGAGATTTCCCTAGCTTCCTCCTGGAAGGATTTTTAAGGTCTCAGCCCTTTTGGATAGAATCTCCATCCATAATCATCCTTCAAGTAGATGCTTTAGGGGGTTGATGGATAGATTTATTGTCCAAGTTTCAGGGGCTTCGCCGTTCTCCAAAGGTGGTTGAAGTATATCTTCGCTATGTTGGTCAGCCCCTTGTGATCTGAGGCGATGGCGAGGCGTCCACCTGGGGTGGCGTCGAGTATAAGCAGCGTCTCAGCTCCATCGGCTATGATGCCGCCCCCGAACATCTCATCTCTAACCCTAACCTCATCGAAATGATAGATGTATTCTCCGAGCTTTGAGACTGCCTCCATCGTCGTCAATAGGAGCATCCCCACCCCCCTATCCCTCAATAGGCTGAGGGATGTTGAGAGCGGCATCAGGAGCTCCTCATCCACCGCTGGGAGGGCGATCATCAGCTCCCTCCTCGCCTCCTCCACCATCCTCCGTAGGCTGGAGAGGATGTTCCCCAAGCCCCTGATGATCCAGACCTCGGGGCGCTCCCTCAGGCCCCTACCCTCATATATTGGTTGAAGCTCCTCGAGGATTATGCTCCGATGCTCCTCGAAGCTCCTCTCCCATCTAATCCTCTCAATCCTTAAGGCTTCGAGGGGAGATTTCGGATAGTATACCCTAGGCCTCCCCTCACCAGCCTCGATCCAGCCTCTCCTCCTCAGAGACTCCAAAACCCCATAGACCTTGGAGTAGGGGATGGATGCTTTCTCACTGAGCTCCAAGGCCGTTAGGCTTCCATATCGTAGGAGGGTGATATAGGCTGAGGCCTCATACTCCGTGAAGCCTAAACCCCTAAGCGCCCTGAGGGATCTCCCACCTGCTATGGATTTCAACCTCTCCACACTATCTCCCAATAGATTTTAAAGGGTTCTCACACCAAGTTGAAGGGGAGTTTTCGGATAACCTTAAAATAAATTCACCGAGGAATCTTCAGCCGTATGAACTTCATCAAGGAGACTAAGAGCCTCTGCCCCGAATGCCTGAAAGTGCTACCAGCCACCATCTACGAGGAGGGGGGGAGGGTTTACATAAGGAAGACATGCCCAGAGCACGGTGAGTGGACAGATCTCTACTGGGGGGACTACGAGCAGTATATGAGGGTTTTAAAGTATGAGCATCTCGGCAGGAAGCTGGATAACCCAAGAACCGAGACTAAGCTCGGATGCCCCTACGACTGCGGCCTATGCCCAGAGCATAACTCTCACACGGTGCTCGGCATAATCGACGTGACAAATCGATGTAATCTCCGATGCCCCATCTGCTTCGCCCATGCGGGGGCAGCTGGCTACCTCTATGAACCCAGCTATGAGGAGATCGAGGAGATGCTCCGGAATCTCAGGGAGAATCGCCCCGTTCCGACTCCGGCGCTTCAGTTCAGCGGTGGAGAGCCGACGGTGAGGGAAGACCTCCCAGACCTGGTGCGATTGGCTAAGAGACTCGGCTTCAGCCATGTGGAGGTGAATACGAATGGGATACTGCTGGCGGAGAGCGTCGACTACTGTAAGGAGCTCCTCGACGCGGGTGTAGACACCTTCTACCTCCAATTCGACGGCGTCTCCCCGAAGCCCTACATCGCGGCGAGGGGCTTCAACCTCTTCGAGATCAAGGTTAAGGCCCTCCAGAACATCAGGGAGGCTGGGGGTAGGAGCGTCGTATTGGTTCCGACGCTCGTCGGCGGCGTTAATGATCAGGAGATCGGCGGCATCATCCGCTTCGCCATAGAGAACAGGGACGTCGTTCGATGCGTAAACTTCCAGCCGGTCTCCATAACGGGGAGGATAAACCGCCGTGAGCGTGAAAGGATGAGGATAACGATCCCAGACCTGATGAGATTGGCTGAGGAGCAGACCGGCGGCCTCATAAAGAGGGGGGATTGGTATCCCGTTCCGACGGTCGTCCCCTTTGCCAGATTCGTCGGAAAGCTCAAGGATCGATATTACCCAGACTTCAGCGCCCACCCCCACTGCGGAATGGCGACATACCTCGTCCCAAAGGGCGATGAGGCGGAGGCGATCACGAGGCATCTAAACGTCGACGGCTTCCTGAAGGCCATAGAGACGGCCTCAAAGCTGATCGATGAGGGGCATAGCACCAGAGCTAAGATGACCATAGCAGCCGCAGCCATAAGGAACATCAGCTTCAGCATGCTGCGTAGATTCCTTCTACCCATCATCTGGAGAGGCGACTACAAGAGCCTCGGAGACCTCCATCACAGACTCATAATGATCGGGGCGATGCACTTCATGGACCCCTACAACTTCGACCTTGAACGGGTGAATCGATGCGTCATCCATTACACCGTCCCAGATGGGCGCATCATACCCTTCTGCACCATGAACACGCTTCATAGGAGGGCTGTGGAGAAGAAGTTCGCCAAGCCCCTCGAAGAGTCGAAGATCACGCCCCTATACGACGTGGAGTCGTTGAGGAAAAAGATACTGCGGGAGATGAAGGGTTAGGGCATCACAGCCCCCCTGTTGGCGGAGGAGACGAGCCTGGAGTATCGAGCCAGATACCCCTTCCGAACCCTCGGCTCAGGTGGAGTCCAACTTCGACGACGCCTCTCCAGCTCCCCCTCCGAGACCATTAGGTTAAGCCTCCGCCTCTCAACATCCATCACTATACGGTCTCCATCCTCCACCAGGGCTATGGGGCCTCCCTCAGCGGCCTCAGGCGATATATGGCCGATACATGGCCCCCTAGTCGCCCCAGAGAAACGTCCATCCGTGGCGAGGGCCACACCCCTATCGAGGCCGGAACCCACCAGAGCTGCAGTCGCCGTCAGCATCTCCCTCATCCCAGGCCCACCCTTAGGGCCTTCATACCTTATGATGATGAAATCCCCCTCCTCGATGCCCCCTCCCTTAATCGCCTCAACGGCCTCCTCCTCTCGGTCAAAGACCCTCGCCGAGCCTTCAAACCTCCACATCTCCCTTGGGAGAGCAGCGACCTTTATGACGCAGCCGTCGGGGGCGAGGCTTCCATAGAGGATGGCGATGCCCCCCTCCCTATGAACCGGATCACTCCTCGGCCTGATCACCTCCCGGTTCCAGACCTGGGCTTTGGCCGTGATCTCCGAAACCCTCATACCTGAGACCGTTAGGCAGCCTCCGTCGACGAGTTCTCCCAGCTCCCTCATCACAGCTGGGATTCCACCGGCGAGGTGGAGATCCCTAATCTTATAGGGGCCGGCTGGAGCCATGTTGCAGAGATGAGGCGTCCTACGGCTTATCTCATCGAAGATGTTGAGCCTCAACTCTATCCCAAGTTCATGGGCTATGGCTGGTAGATGTAGCACCGTATTCGTCGAGCCTCCAAGGGCCATATCGACGGCTATGGCATTTCTGAAGGCCTCCTCCGTCATGATGTCGCTGGGCCTCACATCCTTCCTCAGGAGCTCCATGATGCGTCTACCGGTCTTAACGGCCAATCTGAAGCGCTCCGCGCCCATAGATGGCGCCGTCGCCATGTAGGGGAGGGCCATGCCGATGGCCTCTATGAGGCACTGCATCGAGTTTGCTGTGAACATGCCGCCGCAGGCCCCTGGGCCACCACAGCAGGTGTCCTCCAGATACCTAAACTCCTCAGGGGTGATCTCGCCGCCTCTGACGAGGCTCTCAGCCTCCATGAGGTTCTGAACGGTGATGGAGCATCCCTTAAACCTACCCCACCTGGGATAGCCTGGCTCCATGGGGCCGCCGAGGCAGAAGATTGTGGGTATGTTGAGCCTTGCGGCGGCCATCATCATCCCAGGGTCTATCTTGTCGCAGGTTGTGAGGCAGACCATGGCGTCGAAGCCGTGGGCCTCGATCATCACCTCTATCGAGTCGGCGATGATCTCCCTGCTGGGCAGGGACATACGCATACCCTCATGCCCCATGGCTATACCATCGCAGACCGCGATGGTATTGAACTCAAGCGGAGTCCCACCAGCCTCGAGGACGCCCCTCTTCACCATCTCCGCCAGCAGCTTCAGGTGGAAATGCCCTGGGACGATCTCGTTCCAGGAGTTGACAATGGCGATGAGGGGTCTCCCGAGCTCCTCGTCGGTGAGGCCAACCCCCTTCAGCAGTGATCTATGGATACCTCGGCTGAGGCCGTCTAGGACTCCACTGCTCCTCCATCTGGGGTTGCTCATGTTTCTTAGAGGTGAGGATAAGGGTTTAAAACGGTTTCCAGCTTTCAGGTAATTGATTGAAGGGGTTAGATATGGTTATCCTCCCCTCTTTGTCTCAGAATTTTGAGATGAAGAGTGGCTTCGAGGAGAAGAGACGTATCATGGAGGCCTTCGACAGCATGGGCGGAGGCCTCTATGAGGCCCTATACAAGGGGGAGCAGGAGAAGAAGTATGAGAGCTTCCTATCCCATCTAGGGCATATCGAAGGCGTAGCCCTCGACAACGGCTGCGGAACAGGCCTCCTCCTGGAGCGGCTTAATGTGGAGACTGTAGGCCTCGACTTCTCATCCTCCCTCATCTCCACAGCCCGCCGAAAGGGGTTGAGGGGGAAACATCTCATCCTCGGGGACGCCGAGAACCTCCCCTTCAGAGACGGCGTCTATCAATACATCTTCGCCATAACCCTCATCAATAACACCCCAAACCCCCTTAAGGCCGTGGGGGAGATGGTTAGGGTCTCAAAGGATGGGGGGAAGCTCATCATAACGGCATTGAAGAAGTCCTTCAGCATGGAGAGTTTCCTAAGCCTTCTCAGGAGCTCCGGCCTAAAGGCAATTACCACGCCTCCAGACGAGGATCTGATGGATTGGGTCGTCATAGCGGTCTTGGTAAACTGAGAAAGCTTTAAAGGGGGGATGAGGGGGTCATATACGGGGCCTCCCGTGCCGAGCTTAGAGCCTAGTAAGAAGCCCCTCAACGTCCTGATAAAGAGCGTGGGGAGCAACGTCGTCGTCTGCCTAAAGAGCAGGGACACCTACTGGGGTAGGATGATTAGGGCTGACGGCTACATGAACGTCCTATTGGAGGGGGCGAAGGAGTATAACAGTGAGGGAGTGGTCACCAACTATGGAAACGTCTTCATCAGAGGCAACAACATCCTCTACATCTGCATCGAGCCAGCGAATCCGCCGAAGCCTCAGGCAGAGTAGTCAGCCACTCATGTGAGCGGGGGATACTTTGAATAAGCCACCCTACTCGGTTTTAGGCCCAGCTTTACAGCCAGCTCAGCCATCTTCAGCGAGGCCTCAGCCCCATCGATGACTGGAACCCCAAGCTCCTCACGGAGCCGTCGGCCCAGACCCCACAGGGCGAGACAGCCGAGGTAGAAGGAGTCTCCTTCACCCCTCTCGATTCGTTCACGGATCATCCTCTTCAAAATCTCCACAGTCCTCTCCAGGTCTCTACGCATCTCCAGAACCGGCATATCGGGGACGATGCAGCAGGGCTTCTCGCCGCACATGGAGGCCAGGAGCCTCATCACCTCCCCAGGGCCTATGACGGGGATATCCACCAGCTCCCTGGCGGCCTCCAGGGCTGGGTCGCCCCCACACCAGATTATGACGGCGTCGCATCCCTCCTCCTCAGCCTCCTTAACCAGCCTCAAAACCTCAGGCCCCGCCTCCACCTCATCTACCCTAGACTCAATCGCCGGAGGCCCCACCCTAATCGGAGTCATCTCCACCTCAGTTCCAGGGTCAGCTATGCTCCTGAGATACCTCAACCTCTCCTCTATGGCCTCGGGCGTCAATCCAGTTATGGGGACGACAACCCTGATACGCATATTGATGGATGACGTCAAACCCCTTTTATAGATTGGCGATGCCTCTGAGAACGATGAGGCTCATCGTCGCCGTGACGGGGGCGAGCGGCGTCATCTACGCCAAGAGACTTCTCGAAGAGCTGAGGAAGAGAGATGTGGAGATCCACCTCATAGTCAGCGATGCGGGTAGACTCGTGGCGGAGGAGGAGCTTGGAGGCGTCGAGGCTTTAGAAGCCCTAGCCGATAGGGTCTATGACCCCAGCGACCTCATGGCATCTCCAACCAGCGGCTCCTTCAAGGTCGATGGCATGGTCATCGTCCCAGCCTCTATGAAGACGGTGGCGGCCATCGCCAATGGCTACGCTGGCAATCTCATCACCAGGGCCGCCGACGTCCAGATCAAGGAGGGGAGGAGGCTGATAGTTGTTCCCAGGGAGACCCCCCTAAGCCCCATACACCTCAGAAACCTCTATAGGCTCAGCCTGATGGGGGTTAGAGTTCTACCGGCCTCACCAGCCTTCTACCATAAACCTGAGAGTGTGAGGGAGCTTGTAGATTTCATAGTGGGGAAAATCCTTGAGCAGCTTGGATTCAGCCACGATCTCTATAGGCCTTGGAGCCGTTAGGTTTCGAGGTTTAGCTCCCTCTCCAGCTGCTCAAGGTATTGGAGCATGAATCTATGCCGCTCCTCCGCCATCCTCCTCGCCTCCTCGGTATATAGCAGCTCCCTAAGCCTCAGCAGCTTCTCATGGAAATGCTTTATAAAACCCTCTATGGGTCTTCGATGCTCCCCGCTGTAGGTTGCGGCCCTATAGATGCCTACGGCTCCCATGGCGTCCAGCTTGTCGGCGTCAGATAACACCTTCGCCTCGAGGGTTCTCGGCGCTCTCCCCCCACTGAAGCTGTGGGTCTCTATGGCCTCGACAACGGCCTCGATCCTATCGGGCTTAAGGCCTATTCTCATTAGGATCTCCCTAGCCCTCCTCGCCCCAGCCTCGGCGTGGTCGATCTCCCCTCTACCTATATCGTGGAGGAGGGCTGCGGGGAGTAGTATACCCAAATCCGCATTCACCCTCTGACCTATATGGAGGGCGAGCCTGAAGACGCGTTCTGTATGCTCATAGCCGTGGGTTCCACCCTCGGGTAAGAGCCTCCTCACCTCCTCCCTGAGATTTCTTAGGAGCTTCTGGAGGTTCATTTTCCCACCAGCCTGATCTCGGATTCTCTGCCGATGTTGATGTGTATAACTCCCTGGAAGGAGGTGATGAAGCAGTTCCTCAACTCCACGATGGAGCCTTCCCCTATGCTCTCAAGCTGCTCTATGGATTCATTCCAAACGTTGAGGAGCGCCCTACCCGTCTCGTCTTCGACCTCCCCCTCGACGAGTAGATGCTCCAAACCCCTCGCCGTCTTCACCCTCCTAGGATTCTTCAGATTGATTATCCTCACCTTGAGGTCTACGCCCTCCATTCCAGGTCTCAGCTCCACGATCCTCAAGTCTTCAAACCACCATTAGGAGGGGAGATAAAAAGGGTGTCGACTCCTAACACTTAAACCCCACTGACGGTTATCTCCATACGTCGATGGAGACCCCCTATCAGTTGAGGTGCTTCAGATGCGGGGCTGAGGCCGAGCCTACACCCTGGAATAGATGCCTACGATGCGGAGGCCTGCTGGAATATGTCTTCAACCCAGAGTATCTCAGGGATGTGCGGCTTAAGGGGCCTATCAACTTCTGGAGGTATAGGCCTCTCCTCCCAGGGGTTGATAGGGCCATAAGCCTAGGTGAGGGTGGGACGCCGCTCCACAGGGCTGAGAGACTCGGTGAGGCCCTCGGATTGAGGAACTTGATGCTGAAGGATGAGACTCGGAACCCGACGAACTCCTTTAAGGATAGGCCTGGCGCCCTCCTCATCTCAGACGCCTATAGTAGGGGCTTCGACGCCATCGTCTGCGCGACGAATGGGAATCAGGGCGCCTCCCTCGCCGCCTACTCAGCGAAGGTGGACATCGAGTGCCATCTTCTAATCCCAAGAGATGTTGATATGGGTAAGCTGGCTCAGATGATAGCCTATGACGCCTACATAGATGAGCAGTGTAGCAGCATAGAGGAGGCGATTAGGCTGTCGGTGGAGATGGTGGAGAGACATGGATGGTATCAGGCGACAGCGGAGCTGAACCCGCTGACGATAGAGGCGTTGAAGACCATCTCCTATGAACTCCATGAGCAGGGGGCTGAGGCCAACGTCGTCGTCGCCGCCATGGGCAGCGGAGCCACCATCCACTCCCTATGGAAGGGCTATGGCGAGATGAAGGCGATGGGCTGGGTGGAGGATCCCCCCAGACTCATCGGGGTTCAAGCTGAGGGCTGTCCACCCATCACTGAGGCCTTCAGGCTCGGCCTTGAGAAGCCCATGGAGGTGGAAGAGGCCTCCACGGGCGCCACGCCCATAAGGGTTGCCTCACCAATCTACGGTGAACTCGCCCTCAAGGCGATTAGGGAGTCGGGTGGCCTAGCCGTCTCCATCAGCGATGACGAGATGCTTGAGATGGAGAAGACCATCGCCCGCCTAGAGGGAGTCTTCGCTGAGCCGGCGAGCGCAGCCACGGTGGCTAGCCTTAAGACCCTCCTCGACTCGGGGGAGATCGACGGAGATGAGAGGGTTGTCTGCCTCATCGCCAGCAGCGGCCTAAAGACCGATGACATACTTAGGGGATTGAAGATGAGGCGTCGACATCCAAGCCTCACATCGAGGCTTACAACGAAGGAGCGCATCCTGAGGCTGCTGGAGGAGGGGGAGACCTATGGATATGAGCTGTGGAAGAGACTCGGCAGGGGCATGACCCTCGGAGCCGTATATCAGCACATCTCATACCTCGAGGAGAAGGGGCTCATCGCCTCGAGGTTGATGGGTAAGAGGCGATACCTCAGATTGACGGAGAAGGGGCGTAAGGCTCTCAGGGCGCTTGAGGAGCTTCGAGACCTCCTCAGCTGAGAGCAGTAATATATGAGACGGCCCTAGACCTCATGATGTCCTCAGCCGAGAGGGCTGCGACGCTGTTGACGCAGCTTGAGCCGGAGGACTTCAGGGTTCTAACAGCCATAGAGCTGGGGATGTCAAGCCACCGCTACGTCCCCGTCGAGGAGATCGAGAGGATCTCAGGCCTCAACCCACGGGAGCTGGAGTACAGGATCAGGAGGCTGAACAACATGGAGCTCATCTATGGGAGGCAGCAGCCCTACGTCGGATATATCCTCAACTACGCCGGCTACGACGCCCTCGCCTTAAACGCCCTGGTTAAGGCTGACATCCTCGAAGCCCTAGGGAAGCCCCTCGGCGTGGGGAAGGAGTCCGACGTCTATGAGGCTCTCACCTCCACTGGGGAGAGGGTGGCGGTGAAGTTCCATCGACTAGGCAGAGTCAGCTTCAGGGATACCAGGCGAAAACGGGGATACGTCGGGGGTCGACGGCATATCTCCTGGCTCTATGAGTCGAGGCTGGCAGCTGAGAGGGAGTTCGAGGCCCTAGGCATCGTCTACGAGGCCGGAGTCTCGGTTCCCAAGCCCATCCATAGGAATCGCCACGTCGTCGTCATGGGCTACATCGAGGGATTTCTCCTCGTCGACGTCGTCAGCCTCGACGACCCCGAGGGACTCCTCGACGACATACTGAAGAATATCAAGCTAACCCTATCGGCTGGCATAATCCACAACGACCTCAGCGAGTTCAACATCGTCGTCAAGCCGGATGGGGAGGTTCTCGTAATCGATTGGCCCCAATACGTCACCATGGATCACCCTAACGCCGAGCTGCTCATCAGGAGGGATGTTGAGAATGTCCTCAAATACTTCAGGCGTAAGTGGAGGGTTTATAGAGACCTCGATGAGACCTTGAGGTGGCTTCTATCTTAGGGTCTCCACCCCTCGAGGAGCATTATGTAGATGGAGGAGGCTGTGAGGTCGGCTGTCGTCCCAGGGTTTAGGGCTCCATCACCCCTCCTCAAGGCCTCATCCATCTCCTCCAGTAGGCGTCTCCCCTCCATCGTTCCGAGTCCTCCAGCCTCCAGAACCCCTCGAGCCATCTCGCTGACCTCTAAGGCCCTCTCCAATCCACATTTACGCCTGATGAGGCTGTCAGGCCTATGCGCCAACAGGGTGAGATAGGTCTCAACTATGGCGTCGTTCACGTCAACCTCCTCTAGGTTTCTCCTCAGCGCTGGATAGCCGACCTCGAAGGTGAGCTGGAAATCGGTCACCCATTCATAGCAGATGGAGTCGTATCCGGAGCAGAGCTTGAACACTTCGAGGAGGCTCCAACCCTCCTCCAGGATTCTACGCCTCGAATCCTCGTCGAGGACGCTGAGCTCCTCGGCCTCCCCGAGGGTTTCAGGCCTCATCGCCGTCCCTATGGCCTCATAGACCTCCACAGCATCCCCTGGAGTCGCCCCTCTCAGCACCCTCCCCAAGGCCGATCTAAGCCTCCCAGCCTCCACTCTACCCATCTCGACGACTGTGCCAGCCGCCGCCGCTATTGGGGCGAAGAGGAGGAGTATGCCCAGGTTAACGTTTCCACCCCTCTGCCATCTCAAAGTCTCCTCCACGGCCTCCCTGATGAGTCTCCCAATCTCCAGCTCATCCCAGCCCCTCACCCCCCTCGAGGCCTCAAATCCACGTCTCGCCGCCTCCCTGAGATAGGGCTCTATGGCTACTCCACCGGCGAGGAAGTGCTCATAGCGTGTTCCGGGCATGTCGTAGAGCCTATGGACGTTTCCAGGCTTAGGATAGGCTGAGACCTCCAGGAGGGAGGCGAGGACTCCGCACCTCGATATGAGGCTCTCCAACTCTGCTGGAGTATTTCAACCACCTTTTATAACACTCCTCCCATAGGCTTAGAGGCTTGAAACCCATCGAGGGCTACTACATCGAAACAGATGAGGGACTCCTCTTCGCAGTTAAGGGCCTACACCACCCAGAAGACGGCCTCATCGCCTATCTACGCTACATACCCGACGAGCATGGAGACAGAATTCGACTTGGGAGACGCTATAGACGGGTCTACGACCTCGATGAGACCACCGGATACCTGGAGGAGCATCATCCAGAATACCTGAGATGGATGGAGGAGAAGGGCATCAACGTCCAATTCGTCCCCCACAGCCATATAAAGCGAATCTACGACCCGAGGGGGAGGCTGAGGGAAATCCTGAAGCATCCGAAGGGGAAGATTGAGACCCTCGTGAAGCTTTTTGCCGAGGCCCTCAGAGGTGAGGGGGTTCCAATCGGGGATGTGGGGCTGACGGGTTCACTTCTCATAGGGCTGGCGACGGCCAAATCAGACATCGACCTCGTC